>NZ_JBSGDD010000091.1:0-27807 GCF_053602195.1 Kitasatospora sp. NPDC004531
GCTCTCGCTGCCCGGCCCCGCGCACTGGCTCGGGGCGCCGCCGCCGGGCCCGGTGCTGGCCGCCGCGCTCGGCCCGGCCGTCCTGCTGGCCGGGTACGCCTGGCCGCTGAGCGTCCGGCCGGCGGCGTACGGCTGCTTCGACGTGACGATCGGATCTCGCTGCCCGGCCGGTGCCGGGCCTGATGGAAGGACTTCGGCCCGATGAGGGTGCTGCTGCTGGGAGCCGACGGGTTCATCGGCCGGCGGGTCGCCGACCGGCTGCTGGCGGAGGAGGGGCTCCAGGTGACCGTGCTGGGCCGGAGCGATTCCGCCGACATCAGGTTCGACCTGGCCGCGGGGAGTCCGGGTGCGCTGGCCCGGTTCCTGGACGCCGTCGCCCCGCAGGTGGTGATCAACTGCGCGGGGGCGACCTACGGCACGTCCCGGGCGCTGATCCGGGCGAACACGCTGGCGGTGGCGACGGTCTGCGAGGCGATCCGCCGCAGCCGGGAGCCGGCCCGGCTGGTGCACGTCGGGTCGGCCGCCGAGTACGGGCCGACCCAGCAGGGCGGGCCGATCCCGGAGAACGCGGAGCCGCGCCCGGTCGGGCCGTACGGGGTGTCGAAGCTGGCGGGCACCGAGCTGGTGCTGAGCTCGGGGCTGGACGCGCTGGTGCTGCGGGTGTTCGACGTGGTCGGCCCGGGCTCGCCGACGGCCTCGCTGTTCGGGCGGCTGGCGGAGGGCCTGCGGCGGGCGCTGGAGCAGGAGGAGACCCAGGTCCGGATGCCGGACCTGTCCGGCTACCGGGACTTCGTGGACGTCCGGGACGTGGCGCGGGCGATCCAGGCGGCGGCGGTGTCGGCGGCCACCGGCGTGATCAACATCGGCAGCGGCCACGCGGTGCGGGCCCGGGAGGCGGCGCACCTGCTGGTCCGGGCGTCCGGCTTCGAGGGCACCATCAGCGAGGACGCCCGCCAGGTGGTGCTGCCCGCGCAGCAGGCCGGGCAGGAGGGCGGCGTCCGGGCGGTCGAGGCGCGGGCCGCCGCCGAGCCGGTGCAGTGGCGGCAGGCGGACGTCCGGACCGCGCGGGACCGTCTCGGATGGCGGACGCAGGTGCCGCTGGAGGAGTCGCTCGGGGACGTCTGGCTGGAGACCGCCTGCCGGGTCTGACCGGCCCGGGGAGGGCCTGACCAGGGGGTTCGGCCGAGAGGGTGAAGTCTCGCCATCCGGCGGCGGTCATCTCAGCAAGTGGACCTGCTGTCTTGGAATACCCCCGGCACGTGACACTGTTGGCGTAGTCGAACGAGAAACTGACGACCATCGGAGTCCCCGTGTCGCTGCCACCCCTGGTCGAGCCCGCCGCCGAGCTCACCGTCGAAGAGGTCCGCCGGTACTCCCGCCACCTGATCATCCCCGATGTGGGCATGGACGGGCAGAAGCGGCTCAAGAACGCCAAGGTGCTCTGCGTCGGCGCCGGCGGCCTCGGCTCGCCGGCCCTGATGTACATGGCCGCCGCCGGTGTCGGCACGCTCGGCATCGTCGAGTTCGACACCGTCGACGAGTCGAACCTGCAGCGCCAGATCATCCACGGCCAGTCCGACATCGGCCGTTCCAAGGCGGAGTCCGCGCGCGACTCGGTCAAGGAGATCAACCCGCTGGTCGAGGTGATCCTGCACGAGGAGCGCCTGGACAACGACAACGTGATGGAGATCTTCTCCGGCTACGACCTGATCGTCGACGGCACCGACAACTTCGCCACCCGGTACCTGGTGAACGACGCCGCGGTGCTGCTCGGAAAGCCGTACGTGTGGGGCTCCATCTACCGCTTCGACGGCCAGGCCAGCGTCTTCTGGGCCGAGCACGGCCCCTGCTACCGCTGCCTCTACCCGGAGGCCCCGCCGCCGGGCATGGTGCCGTCCTGCGCCGAGGGCGGCGTGCTCGGCGTGCTGTGCGCGTCGATCGGCTCGATCCAGGTCAACGAGGCGATCAAGCTGCTGGCCGGCATCGGCGAGCCGCTGGTCGGCCGACTGATGATCTACGACGCCCTGGAGATGCAGTACCGCTCGGTCAAGGTCCGCAAGGACCCGAACTGCGCGGTCTGCGGCGAGAACCCGACCGTCACCGAGCTGATCGACTACGAGTCGTTCTGCGGCGTCGTCTCGGAGGAGGCCTCGGCCGCCGCGATCGGCTCCACGATCACCTCCAAGCAGCTCAAGGAGTGGATCGACAACGGCGAGGCGATCGACATCATCGACGTCCGCGAGGTCAACGAGTACGAGATCGTCAACATCCCGGGCGCCCGCCTGATCCCGAAGAACGAGTTCCTGATGGGCAACGCCCTGCAGGACCTCCCCCAGGACAAGCGGATCGTGCTGCACTGCAAGACCGGTGTCCGCTCGGCCGAGGTGCTGGCCGTGCTCAAGTCCGCGGGCTTCGCGGACGCGGTGCACCTGGGCGGCGGCGTGATCGGCTGGGTCAACCAGATCGAGCCGGAGAAGCCCGTCTACTGACGGCTCCTCGACCGATCGTCAACCGCCCGACCAGGGGATTCCCCCGGTCGGGCGGTTTTGCGTGACCATGGGCGCGGAACGCCACCTCTGCACCGGGTGTGGCGCACCTGTTCGAGGAGCTGGGGAGTGTCATGGGCAAGCATGTGGTGGTCGGTGCCGGACCGGTCGGCTCGGCCACCGCGCTGTTGCTCGCCGAGCGCGGCGAGGAGGTCGTGGTGGTCACCCGTACCGCCTCCTCCGCCCTCCCGCTGGAGGGCCTGACCCGCCTGCGGCTGGACGCGTCCGACCCCGGCGCCCTCGTGGCGGCCGCCGAGGGCGCCGCGGTGCTCTACAACTGCGCCAACCCGCCCTACCACCGCTGGCCCGAGGTCTGGCCGCCGCTGGCCGCCTCGATGCTCGCCGCCGCCGAACGCGGCGGCGCGGTGCTGGCCACCGTCTCCAACCTGTACGGCTACGGCGCGGTGGACGGGCCGATGAGCCCCGACACGCCGCTGCGGCCGGTGTCCGCCAAGGGCGAGGTGCGGGTCGCCATGTGGCGCGAGGCGCTGGCCGCGCACCGGGCCGGGCGGGTGCGGGTCACCGAGGTGCGCGGCTCCGACTACCTGGCGCCGAACGCCGCCGGCGTGCTGGACGGCCGGGCCTTCTCGCGGGCCCTGGCCAGCCGCGCCGTGTACGTCCTCGGCGACCCGTCCGCGCCGCACAGCTGGACGGCCCCGGCGGACGTTGCCCGGCTGCTGGTCGCCGTCGGCGCCGACGAGCGCGCCTGGGGCCGGGCCTGGCACGTGCCGAGCAACGCGCCGCGCAGCCAGCGGCAGGTGATCGCCGAGCTGTGCGCGGCCGCCGGGCGTCCCACGGTGCGGCTCACCCGGATCCCGCGCCCGGTGCTGGCCCTGTTCGGCCTGGCCGACCCGATGCTCCGGGCCGTCCGGGAGACCGCCTACCAGTTCGAGCGCCCGTTCGTGCTGGACGACACCGCCACCCGCGAGACCTTCGGCCTGGCGCCGACGCCCTGGGAGCGGATGCTCGCCGAGATCGTCGCCGCGTACGCCTAGAGCGCGCCCTTGCGCTGGAGCACGTTGTAGGCGATCCAGCCGGGCAGGACGGGGAGCCAGAAGGTCAGCAGACGGTAGAGGAACACGGCCGGGGTGGCCGCGGTGGCGGGGACGCCGGCCACGGTCAGGGCGCCGATCAGGGCGATCTCGACCGGGCCGATGCCGCCCGGGGTGGGGATGGCCGAGCCGGCCGCGTTGGCGGTCAGGAAGACGACGGCGACGGCCGCGTAGGTGACGTGCCCGCCGCCGTCGAACGCCTGCACCGAGGCGTCCAGGCAGGCGGTGAAGGACAGCGTCAGCAGCACGATGCCGCCGAAGCCGGTGACCAGCTTGCGCGGGGTCTGCATCAGGTCGAGCATCCGCGGGATCACGCCGAAGAACAGCGAGCGGACCCGGGTCACCACGAAGCGGCGCAGCGGGGCGACCGCGGCCACCACCAGGGCGAGCACCGCGGCCGACAGCACGCCGATGATCACCGCCCGGGAGGCGCCCAGGTCGCCGTTGGTCTGGGTGCCGGTGATCAGGCCGAAGGAGAACAGCAGCAGCAGGTGCCCGGCCAGGCCGGCCAGCTGCGAGGCGCCGACCGAGGCCACCGCCTGCACCGGCCGGATGCCGGCCTTCTGCAGGTAGCGGGTGTTCAGCGCGATGCCGCCGACCGCCGCCGGGGCGACCAGCTTCACGAACGAGCCGGCCACCTGCGCGGCGACCGTCCGCCCGAACGGCAGCCGTTCCGGGACGAAACCGGTCAGGCTCATCGCGGCCGCCACGTACGAGGCGGCCGCGGCGGCCAGCGCGGCCGCGGCCCAGGCCCAGTTCATCTGCGAGACCTTGAACTGGTCCGGCCGGATCGTGGTCAGCGCCAGGTAGGCGGCGAAGGTCAGCGCCACCACCATGATCAGCGTCTTCGGCTTGAGCCGTTCCAGCTTGGCCGGGGCCATCGGCGCCTCGGGGGCGATCTGCAGGATCTGCCCGCGCAGCTTGGACAGCAGGTCCTCGCCGGCCTGCGCGATGTCCTCCTCGGCCTGCTGCTGGGTGCGCTCGCCCGCCGCGACCTGCTTGAGGGCCAGCGCCTGCGCGGCGGCCTTCCGCTCCTTGGTCATCCGCTGCAGGTCGCCGCGGGTCTGCCGGCTCAGGCCGACCGGCTGCAGCAGCGGCAGCGCCTCGGCGATCCGGGTCGGGCCGAGCGCCTCGGTGGCGGCCGCGACCGCCCGCTCCGGGCCGGTGCGCAGCGCGAAGGTGGTGAGCAGTTGGGCGACGTCGATGCGCAGCGTCAGGTCGCCGGCCGCGATGTCGCCGCCGGACAGGTTGATCAGGCAGCCGGTGCGGTCGTCCACCACCAGCAGCGATTCGCCGGTGAGGCGGCGGTGCGCGATCCGGCGCTCGTGCAGGGTGGCGACCGAGGTCCAGAAGGAGGTCATCATCGCGTCGGTGACCTCCTCGTCGGCGAGCTCGTCCAGGGTGCGGCCGGCCACGTTCTCGTAGACCAGGATCGCGGCGTCCGGGCCGAGCTCGGAGGTGGCGACCAGCTGCGGGGCGCGGGCCCCGGAGGCGGCGGCCGCGTAGGCGATCAGCGCCTCCTGTTCGAGCGCCTGGCGCAGCGACTGCGGGCTGCGGCGGACCGCGACCGAGCGCAGCCGCAGCCGCCGCCAGGCCCGGTAGAAGAAGCCGGAGGCCTGTTGCTCGCGGTCGATGATGTGGACGTCCAGCAGCGGCCCCTGCTGTTGGACGACCAGGTAGCGGCGGGTGCCGCCGGGGCCGTCGGGGGCGAGGTGCGCGGCGGACGGGGTGAAGCCGACCTTGCGCAGGCCGATCATCAGGTGCTGCCCGGTGGGCCGGATGTTCGGCGAGCCGATCGCGTACAGCGTGCCGTACGCCACCGACCAGCCGATCAGCACGGTGAGCAGCAGCGACAGCGGGGTGGTGTAGCCGTTGACGAGCTCGGTGGCGCCGGAGAGGATCACCACGATCCACAGCGCGACCCGCCAGCGCGGCCGGCTCGACATGCCGACGGCCGTCATGTAGGCGATCACCGGGGCGAGGTAGCCGTGCACCGGGTCGGTGAGGGTCTCCTCGTGGCCCGGCGGGAACTGCGTCAGCGCGTTGCGGATCTCCTCGGGGGCGCTGGCCGCCACCCACCAGTCGACGCCCAGCGAGACGCCGTACGCGAGCACCGAGGCGAGCACGCCGTCGGCGACCCGCAGGCCGTCGCGTTTGATCAGCCGCTCCACCGCGAACGCCAGCGGCACCGCCAGCACCGCGACCGAGGAGACCAGCGCGGAGATGGTGGACAGCAGGTCGGGGATGCGCTTGGCGTTGACCGTGATGTCGTTCTCGATGCCGCTGGTGGTGGAGACCGCGACCTGCGCCAGCACGAACACCGCGACGATGCCGAGCAGGCCGGCGAGGAAGCGCAGCAGGTCCGAGGGCCGGTGGGCGCGCGGGGCGAGCAGCGGCTCGTCGACGGCCAGGAACTCGCCGGCCGGTTCCTCCCCGGCAGCCGGCTCCCCGGCAGCCGGCTCCTCGGGCCGCCGCCCGTCCCCGGGCCGGTCGGTGTGCTGGTCCGGTCGCTCCGGCGGCCGGTCCGGTGTGCCCGGACCGTCCGACCCGTCGTCCGGCGGCAGCTGAGCGGCCACCGCGTCCTCCCCCGTGTGGTGTGCGTCCCGCGCCCGGTGGCGCAGGTCGACCGGCGGGGTGTCCTGGCCCCGCGGGGCGGAACCGTCGGTGGCGGACTCCTCGGAGCCCTTGTCCACGTTCAATTCAGCCGTCCCGGTCATCTGGTCGTGTTTCCTCGCGTGTCGCACTGCCCCGAAGATGCTGCCATGCCCGGGAGCCGGGTGCGGTCCAGGGGCGGCATCCCGCGTGCCGCATCGCCCGCAGGGGGTGCGGGAAATCGACCGGATGGGGAAGAATGCGGCGGATGACCGAGCCGCAGGACGTGCCCGAGATCCCGCCGTACGCGGAGGCGGTGCTCGACCTGACCGAACGGATCCCGCCCGGCCGGGTGATGACCTACGGGGACGTCGCCGAGTACCTGGGCCGCGGCGGCGCCCGCCAGGTCGGCCGGGTGATGGCGCTGTACGGCGGCTCGGTGCCGTGGTGGCGGGTGATCCGCGCGGACGGGCGTCCGCTGCCCGGCCACGAGCACCGCGCGCTGCCCGAGTACCGCGCCGAGGGCACCCCGCTGCGCACGGTGGCCGGCGAACCCCGGGTCGACCTGCGCGCCGCGCGCTGGGACGGGACCGCGGCGGGCTGACCGGGGGATGTGCGCCGGAGGGGTCTGTGGGTGCAGGATCGTAGGCTCGATGCGGCGGGCCACCCCCTGAACGCCGCCCGCCACTGAACCGCCGTACGACCCTGGACCGCAGTGACCTCACCGTTCCGCCTGGTGCGCAGCCCCCTCGCGCAGCCCGACCCGCCCGTGCTGGACGAATTCCAGCGGGCGGTGGTCGAGCACGCGTCGGGGCCGCTGCTGGTGCTCGCCGGGCCCGGCACCGGCAAGACCACCACCCTGGTCGAGGCGGTCGCCCGGCGGATCGCCGACGGCACCGCCCCCGAGCGGGTGCTGGTGCTCACCTTCAGCCGCAAGGCCGCGATGGAACTGCGCGACCGGATGACCGCCCGGATCGGCACCACCGCCCCGCAGGCCACCACCTTCCACTCGTTCTGCTACGCCCTGCTGCGCGCCCACCAGCCGCCCGAGGAGTACGCCGAGCCGCTGCGGCTGCTGTCCGGCCCCGAGCAGGACGTGATGGTCCGCGAGCTGCTGGCCGGCGGCGCCGAGGACGCCAGGGCGGGCACCGCCACCATCCGCTGGCCGCTCGACCTGCGGGCCTGCCTGACCACCCGCGGCTTCGCCGACGAAGTCCGCGCCGTGCTCGCCCGCAGCCGCGAGCTCGGCCTCGGCGAGGCGGAGCTGGCGCGCTTCGCCGAGGGCGTCCAGCGCCCCGACTGGGCCGCCGCCGCGCACTTCCTGGCCGAGTACCTGGACGTGCTCGACCTGCGCGGCGTCCTCGACTACGCCGAACTCGTCCACCGCGCCGTGCTGCTCGCCGAACGCGAGGACGTCGCCGACGGGCTGCGCGGCCGCTACGACGTGGTCTTCGTCGACGAGTACCAGGACACCGACCCCGCGCAGGTGCGGCTGCTGCGGCGGCTGGCCGGCGGCGGCCGCGACCTGGTCGCGGTCGGCGACCCCGACCAGTCGATCTACGCGTTCCGCGGCGCCGACGTCAACGGCATCCTGGAGTTCCCCGACGCCTTCCGGCAGGCCGACGGCCGCCCCGCCGAGGTCAAGGTGCTGCGGAAGTCGCGGCGCTCCGGCGCGGTGCTGCTGGCCGCCTCCCGGGAACTCGCCCGCCGGATGCCGATGGGCCGGCTGCCCGCCGACAAGCTCGCCGCGCACCGCGCCCTGCTGCCCTCCCGCGAGGGCGGCGCCGTCGAGGTGTACACCTACCCGACGCCCGGCGCCGAACTCGACTCGATCGCCGACCTGCTGCGCCGCGCCCACCTGGAGGACGGCGTCCCCTGGGGGCAGATGGCGGTGCTGGTGCGGGCCGGCTCCCGGTCGATCCCCGGCGTGCGCCGCGCGCTGGCCGCCGCCGGCGTGCCGCTGGAGATCGACGGCGACGACCTGCCGCTGCGCGAGGAGAGCGCCGTCATCCCGCTGCTGCTCGCCCTGCGGGTGTGCGCCGAGGGCGAGGGCGCGCTCACCGCCGACCTCGCGCACACCCTGCTCACCGGCCCGCTCGCCGCCCTCGACGGCTCCGACCTGCGCCGCCTCGGCCGCACCCTGCGCGAGGAGGAACGCCGCGCGCTGGCCGAGGACGGCACGCCCGGCGTCGTCCGCCCCGCCGAGGAACTCGTCCGCGAGGCCCTGGAGCAGCCCGAACTGCTCGCCCTGCTGGACGCCCCCTACGCCCGGCGCGCCTACGAACTCGGCGTGCTGCTGCGCAAGGTCCGCGAACTGCTGGCCGGCGGCGCCTCCGGCGAGGACGCGCTGTGGGAACTGTGGGACGGCTCCCGCCGTTGGCGCGAACGCCTGGAACGGGCCGCCCGGCGCGGCGGCGCGGCCGGCCGCAACGCCGACCGCGACCTGGACGCGCTGTGCGCACTGTTCGAGACCGCCGCCCGCGCCGAGGAACGGGTCTCCGGCCACCGCGGCGCGCTCGACCTGCTCGCCGAGGTCGAGGCCCAGGACATCGCCGCCGACACCCTGCGGGTGCGCGCCCACCGCCCCGACGCCGTCCGGCTGATGACCGCGCACCGCTCCAAGGGCCTGGAGTGGCGGCTCGTCGTGGTCGCCGGCGTCCAGGAGGGCCTGTGGCCGGACCTGCGCCGCCGCGGCTCGCTGCTGGAGGCCGACCGGATCGGCCGCGACGGCCTCGCCGAACCGCTGTCCGCCGCCGCGCTGCTCGCCGAGGAGCGCCGGCTGTTCTACGTCGCCGCCACCCGCGCCAAGGACCGCCTGGTGGTCACCGCCGTCAAGGCCCCCGCCGAGGACGGCGACGAACCCTCCCGGTTCCTGCGCGAGCTGTACCGCGAGACCCTCGACCCGCGCACCGGCCGGGTGCTGGAACGCGTCCCGCAGGTCAAGGTCGCCGACGTCGCCGCCCGCCCGCGCCGCCCGCTCGCGGTCTCCGCGCTGGTCGCCGAACTGCGCGCCGTCACCGTCGACGAGACCCGCTCCCCGCAGCTGCGCCGGGCCGCCGCCGAACGCCTCGCCACCCTCGCCGCCGCGCTCGACGAGGAGGGCCGCCCGCTCGTCCCCGCCGCCCACCCCGACCAGTGGTGGGGCCTGCTGGACGCCACCGCCGCCCCCGAACCGCTGCGCGAACCCGGACTGCCGGTGCGGCTGTCCGGCAGCGGACTCGAACAGCTGGAGTCCTGCGCGCTGCAGTGGTTCCTGGAGAAGGACGTCAAGGCCGGGCAGACCGCCTCCGCCGCCCAGGGCTTCGGCAACGTGGTGCACGCCCTCGCCGACGAGGTCGGCTCCGGCCGCACCCCCGCCGACCTGGCCGTGCTGATGGAACGCCTGGACACCGTCTGGGACGCGCTCGCCTTCGACGCGCCGTGGAAGTCCCAGCAGGAGAAGACCGAGGCCCGCGCCGCCCTGGAGCGCTTCCTGCGCTGGCACGTCCTCGAACGGGACCGCACCACCGTCGCCACCGAGCACGGCTTCGACCTGACGCTGGACGTCGGCGGCGTCGCGGTGCGCATCCGCGGCTCCATGGACCGGGTCGAGACCGACCCGGTGGGCCGCGCCTACGTCGTCGACTTCAAGACCGGCAAGCAGATACCCACCGACAAGTCGCTGCCCGACCACCGCCAGCTCGCCGTCTACCAGCTGGCGGTGCGCGGCGGCGCGCTCGCCGACCTGCCCGGCTTCGAACACGGCGCGGCGGTCGGCGGCGCCGAACTCGTCCACCTGCGGGAGCCCGCCAAGGGCGACCCGGAGGCCCCCAAGGTGCAGCAGCAACTGCCGCCCGGCGAGCCGTGGATCGAGAACCTGCTCGCCGACACCGCCGGCCGGGTGCTCGCCGAGCGGTTCACCCCCACCGCGGGCGAACGCTGCGGCCGCTGCGCCTTCCGCGGCAGCTGCTCCGCGCAGCGGGACGGCCGGCATGTCGTCGACTGAGCCGTTGCGGGACCCGGCCCAGCTCCGCGAGCTGCTCGGCATCCCGTTCAACGCCGAGCAGCTCGCGGCCATCGGCGCGCCCATGGCCCCCGGCGTGATCGTGGCCGGTGCCGGTTCCGGGAAGACCACCGTGATGGCCGCCCGGGTGGTCTGGCTGGTCGGGTCCGGCGCTGTGCGCCCCGAGCAGGTGCTCGGGCTGACCTTCACCAACAAGGCCGCCGGCGAGCTCGCCGAACGCGTCCGCGCCTCGCTGCTGCGGGCCGGGGTGCGCGAGGACGACGCCCTCGGCGACCCGCAGATCTCCACCTACCACGCGTTCGCCGGCACCCTGCTCAAGGAGCACGGCCTGCGGCTGGGCATCGAACCCGACGTCCGGCTGCTCGCCGACGCCACCCGCTTCCAGCTCGCCGCCCGGGTGCTGCGCCAGGCTCGCGGCCCCTACCCGGCGCTCACCGGTACCTTCTCCGCGCTGGTCGCCGAACTGATCGCGCTCGACTCCGAACTGGCCGAGCACCTGGTGGAGCCCTCGCAACTGCGCGCCCACGACGAGGAGTTGCTCGACACCCTGGCCGGCGTCAAGCTCGGCAACGACGACCTGCGGGCCGTCCCGAAGGCCGCCCGGGGCCGGCAGGAGCTGCTGCACCTGGTCGAGGAGTACCGGGCCCGCAAGCAGAAGCTCGGACTGCTCGACTTCGGCGACCAGATCGCCGCCTCCGCCCGGCTCGCCCAGCAGCGCCCCGAGGTCGGCCGGCTGCTGCGCGAGCAGTACCGGGTGGTGCTGCTGGACGAGTACCAGGACACCTCGGTCGCCCAACGCCTCATGCTGGCCGGCCTGTTCGGCGGCACCGACAGCGCCGGGCACCCCGTCACCGCGGTCGGCGACCCCTGCCAGGCGATCTACGGCTGGCGCGGCGCCTCGGTGGCCAACCTGGACGACTTCCCGCACCACTTCCCGCAGGCCGATGGCAGCCCGGCGCACCGCTTCGCGCTCAGCGAGAACCGCCGCAGCGGCGGCCGGCTGCTCGCCTTCGCCAACGAACTGGCCGCTCCGCTGCGGGACATGCACGAGGGCGTCGAGGCGCTTCGGCCCGCCCCCGGCGCCGAACTCGACGGCTACGTGCGCACCGCGCTGCTGCCCACCCACGCCGAGGAGGTGGACTGGCTGGCCGACTCGATCGCCCACCTGGTGCGCACCGGCACCGCGCCCGGCCGGATCGCCGTGCTCTGCCGGGCCGGCACCGCCTTCCCCGACCTGCACGCCGCGCTGGTCGCCCGCCGCGTCCCGGTCGAGGTGGTCGGCCTCGGCGGGCTGCTGCAACTGCCCGAGGTCGCCGACCTGGTGGCGGTCTGCGAGGTCCTCCAGGACCCGACCGCGAACGCCGCCCTGGTCCGCCTGCTGATCGGCCCGCGCTGGCGGATCGGCCCCCGCGACCTCGCCCTGCTCGGCCGCCGCGCCGCCGACCTGGTGCGCACCGCCCGGCTCGGCGACCAGGACCCGCTGGCCGCCGCCGTCGCCGAGACCGACCCCACCGAGGTGGTCTCGCTCGCCGACGCGCTGGAGACCTTCGTGGACGCCGAGCAGCCCGACGAGCTGCCGTTCTCCCCGGAGGCCCGGGTGCGTTTCGCCCGCTTCGCGCGGGAGATCCGCGACCTGCGCCGGGCGCTCGCCGAACCGCTGATGGACGTCCTGCACCGGGTGCTGGCCGTCACCGGCCTGGAGGTCGAACTCTCCGCCTCCCCGCTGGCGCTGGCCGCCCGCCGCCGGGAGACCCTGCACTCCTTCCTGGACATCGCCGCCTCCTTCGCCGACCTGGACGGCGACCCCGGCCTGGCCGCCTTCCTGGCCTTCCTGCGCGCCGCCCAGGAGTACGAACGCGGCCTGGACGCCGGACTGCCCGGCGGCGAGGACACCGTCAAGGTGCTCACCGCGCACAAGTCCAAGGGCCTGGAGTGGGACGTGGTCGCCGTCCCCGGCCTGGTCAAGGGCGGCTTCCCGTCCGGGCAGGGCCGCGAGCGCTGGACCTCCACCCGCAAGGTGCTGCCGCACGCGCTGCGCGGCGACGCCGCCACGCTGCCCGCCGACCCGGCGTGGACCTCGAAGGGCATGGGCCTGTTCAAGAAGGAGATGGCGGAGCACGCCGGGGTCGAGGAACTGCGGCTCGGCTACGTCGCCTTCACCCGCCCGCGTTCGCTGCTGCTGGCCTCCGGCCACTGGTGGGGGCCCACCCAGAAGCGCCGGCGCGGGCCGTCCGACTTCCTGCTGAAGCTTCGCGCGCACGCAGAGCGGCCCGGCAACGGCGAGGTCGAGCAGTGGGCCGAGGCCCCGCTTCCGGACGCTGCGAACCCCGCGCTGGACGTCTCCGTGGAGACCCCCTGGCCGCTGCCGCTGGACCCGACCGCGCAGCGCGCCCGCCGCCGGGTCGCCGAGGTGGTCCGCCACCGGCTGGCCGGCGCGCCCGCCGCCGAACCCGAGGCCATGGGCGTCGAGGACCAGCGGCTGGTGGCGTCCTGGGACCGCGACCTGACCGCGCTGCTCGGCGAGTTGGAACGCTCCCGGCGCACCGTCCGCGAGGTCGAGCTGCCCGCCTCGCTGTCCGCCACCGAACTGATGCGGCTGGCCGCCGACCCCGACGGCTTCGCCGCCGAACTCGCCCGCCCGATGCCCCGCCCGCCCGCGCCCGCCGCCCGCCGCGGCACCCGCTTCCACGCCTGGGTGCAGGCCCGCTTCGACCAGCCGCTGCTGCTCGGCCCCGACGCGCTGCCCGGCCTGGACGTCGACGTCGACGAGATCGAGGACGAACGCGACCTGGAACGCCTCAAGGAGGCCTTCCTGCGCGGCCCGTACGCCGGCCGCACCCCGTACCGGGTCGAGGCGCCGTTCCAACTGGTGCTGGCGGGACGGGTGGTGCGCGGCCGGATCGACGCGGTCTACCGGGACGCCGACCGTGGCGCAGGGTCACCGCGCTACGAGGTGGTCGACTGGAAGACCGGCCGGGAGGACAGCGGCGACCCGCTGCAACTCGCCGTCTACCGGCTCGCCTGGGCCGAGCAGGCGGGCGTCCCGGTGGAGCAGGTCACGGCCTCGTTCTGCTACGTGCGCAGCGGCCGGATCGAAACACCGTCAGGACTTCCCGGCCGAAAAGAGTTGAGCGATCTTCTGATCGGGAATAGGTAGAAAAGAGTCACTCAGAGCATCCAACTCGTCACGAGATCAAACGAAACCTGTGCGCCCTGCACGTTTCGTGCCTATTGTGGGGTCGGTAACCGGTCATCCTCCCGTACTCCGGCCGCCGTCAGGGCCCCGACCCCCTGACCTCCCGTCAGACCCGCAGGTGCCGAGCAGCACCCGCACCTTCCGCTGGAGAGACCGACGTTGAGCGCGACCGGATGGATCAGGGACGTCCTCCACGGCCCCACCCCAGGGCCGGTACCCAACACCGTCACCGGCACATGGCCCAAGACCTCGCACGCCCTGCCGCTGATCGGCATGGCGCTGGTGGTCTCCCTCGACCTGCTGACCAACAGCCAGGTCACCGTCGAACCCGCACTGACCGCCGTCCCCGCCCTCGCCGCCGTGGTCTCCCGGCGGACGTGGTACCCGCTGCTGACCGGCGCGCTCGCCGAGCTGTGCGCCTTCGGCATGGCCTGGTACAACGGCGTGCTCGGGGAGTCCGTGCACACCGCCACCGTCGCCGCGATCGTGCTGATCGCCGGCATCGGCCACCTCAGCGCGACCCTCCGGCTGCGCCAGGAACTCGCCCTCGCCGAAGCCCAGTTGGTCGCCGAGATCGCCCGCCGGGTGCTGCTCCGCCCGGTGCCCGAACGGGTCGGGCCGGTGCGCGCCGCCGTCCGCTACGCCGCCGCCGCCGCGCACGCCTCGATCGGCGGCGACCTGTACGAGGTGGTCAACACCCGGCACGGGGTGCGCGCCGTGATGGGCGACGTCCGCGGCAAGGGCCTGGCCGCGGTGGAGACCGCCGCGGCCGTGCTCGGCGCGTTCCGCGAGGCCGCCCACCAGGAGCCCGCGCTCGACCGGGTGGCCGGCTGGCTCGCCGTCAGCCTCGACCGCGCCCTGCACGAGAACGACCATCCGGGCGTGGAGGAGGAGTTCGTCACCCTGGTGCTGATCGGGGTCCGCCCCGACGGCTCCCTGGAGATCGCCAACTGCGGCCACCCCGCGCCCGTCCTGCTGCGCGGCGAGGACGCGCCCAGGCTGCTGGCCGCCGACGAGACCGTCCCGCCGCTCGGGGTGCTCGACCCCGCCGACGTCTGCCCGCCGCTGCAGGTGCTCACCACCCAGCCCGGCGACCGCATCCTGCTGTACACCGACGGCGTCATCGAGGCCCGCGACCACCGGGGCGCGTTCTACCCGCTCACCGACCGGCTGCCGCTGCTCGCCGACAGCGGCCCGGTCGAGGTCCTGCACCGCCTGCACGACGACGTGGTCCGCCACGTCGGGCACAAGCTCGGCGACGACGCGGCCATGCTGATGCTCCAGTTCGACCCGGTGGTGCTGCCCGTCCAGCAGCAGGCCGAGGCCCCGGTCGCGCGCCGGCCCTAGACGTCGATCTCCACCACCAGCGGCCGGTGGTCGGAGACCCCGGTGCGGGGCGCCGACACCGAGCCGACCGTGCTGCGGGGCACGCCGATGCCCAGGATGTGGTCGAACTGCACGGTCGGCCGGTGCGACGGGTAGGTGGGCGTGCGGGCCAGGTCGTACCAGCCCTGCAGGCGGGTGCGGCGGGCGGTGCGCACGCGCTCCCGGGCGGCGGTGCGCTGGATCGCGTGGGCCGAGCCGAGCACGGTGCGCGGCACCGCGCCGATCAGGTTGAAGTCGCCGAGCACCAGGTAGGGCTGCGGCAGGTCGGCGATCCAGCGCCGGATCGCGGCCAGCTGCGCGACGTTCCAGCCCGGCACGAAGGACAGGTGCGCGGCGACCACCGTGAACTCCCCGGCCGGCCCGGCCAGCACCGCCGCCAGCGCGGCCCGCGGCTCGTCCGGCACCGCCGTCAGCCCGCGCCGGCCGGCCACCCGCAGCGGCAGCCCGAACGGCGCGGGGGCGAACCGGCGGGCCCGCCAGTGCAGCACCGGCAGCCGGGTCAGCAGCGCCGTGCCGTACGCGGGCCGGCTCGCGCCGTCGTCCGGGTCGCTCGGCCCGTACACCTGCAGGCCCGGCACGGCCGGGTCGGTCACCCAGCCGGCCGAGGGCGCGGGCGTGCCGTGCAGCGCGGCGGCGAAGCGCCAGTCGGCGGCGCCCATCGCCTTGGCGGCGAGGGCCGTCTGGTCGGTGCGGCCGGAGCGCGGCTGGCCCCGGTCGACCTCCTGGAGGGCGAGCACGTCGGCGTCCAGCGAGGCGACGGCCTCGGCCAGCGGGGCGCCCGGCTCCACCGGGTAGGGCGCGGGGCTGCCGTCGGCGGCGAGCGGCTGGCCGTGCAGCAGGTTGTACGTGGCGATCCGCAGAGTGGTCACGGAGCCGACCGTACCGGGTGGGGGTGAACGCGCCGGGCGCTCGGCCGGAAGGGGGCACGGCTTGAGCAGGTGGTCCATACCGGGTATACATACTCGGTATGTCGATCCGTCACGGCCTGCTCGCCCTGCTCGACCAGGGTCCGCGCTACGGCTACCAGCTGCGAACCGAGTTCGAGGCCCGCACCGGGGCGACCTGGCCGCTCAACGTCGGCCAGGTCTACACCACCCTGGGCCGCCTGGAGCGCGACGGTCTGGTCGAGTCCGCGGGCGAGGACGACGAGGGGCACCAGTTCTACGCCGTCACCGACGAGGGACGCGCGGAACTGCGCCGTTGGTTCGACAGCCCGGTGCCGCGCACCAACCCGCCGCGCGACGAGCTGGCGATCAAGCTGGCGATGGCGGTGACCGTCCCGGGAGTGGACGTCACCGCGGTCGTCCAGGGCCAGCGCCGGCACAGCATGCAGGCGCTGCAGGACTACACCCGGCTCAAGGGCCGGGCGCTGGCCGCCGACTCCGGCTCCGGCGGGGACCTGGCCTGGCTGCTGGTGCTGGAGCAGCTGATCTTCCAGACCGAGGCGGAGATCCGCTGGCTGGACCACTGCGAATCCCGGCTCGGCCAGCACGCCGAGCGGCAGGCCGCCGTCGCGGCCGAACCCGTCGCCGCGCCTGCCGAGCGCCGCGTCGTCAAGAGCCGCGACCGCGGCTGAACCTCCTTGGGGGAGCGATGTCCGAACAACTCAAGCCGGCCCAGCCGGTTCTGCACCTGGACCAGGTGAGCCGGGTGCACGGCCACGGGGCGGCCGAGGTGCACGCGCTGCGCGCCGTGGACCTGAAGGTGTACCCGGGGGAACTGGTCGCCGTGATGGGGCCCTCCGGCTCCGGCAAGTCCACCCTGCTGACCCTGGCCGGCGGCCTCGACAGCCCGAGCGGCGGCCAGGTGCTGGTCGAGGGCACCGTGCTCGGCGGCCTCGACCGCAAGAAGCTCGCCGCGGTCCGCCGCCGCTCCGTCGGCTACGTCTTCCAGGACTACAACCTGATTCCGGCCCTCACCGCCGCCGAGAACATCGCGCTGCCCCGCGAACTCGACGGCATATCGGCCCGCGCCGCCCGCAAGGAGGCGCTCGCCGCCCTGGAGGAACTCGGCATCGCCGAACTCGCCGACCGCTTCCCCGACGACATGTCGGGCGGCCAGCAGCAGCGCGTCGCCATCGCCCGCGCGCTGATCGGCGACCGCCGCCTGGTGCTCGCCGACGAGCCCACCGGCGCCCTCGACTCCACCACCGGCGAGTCCGTGCTCGCCGTGCTGCGGGCCCGCTGCGACGCCGGCGCCGCCGCCATGATGGTCACCCACGAGGCCCGGCACGCCGCCTGGGCGGACCGGGTGGTGTTCCTGCGCGACGGCCGGCTGGTCGACGAGACCGCCCGGCAGGACGCCGGCACCCTGCTGGTCACCGCCGCCGCCAACGCGCGCAAGGACGGGGACCAGTGAGGCTGACGGCGTGGCGGGCGGCCCTGCGGATCGCCCGTCGTGACGCCATGCGCGCCAAGGGCCGCAGCGCCCTGGTGGTGGCGATGATCGCGCTGCCGATCCTCGGCGTGGCCGGCGTCGACGTGGTCGCCCGCAGCGCCCAGCTGGAGCCGAGCGAGCGGGTCGCCCGCGCGATGGGCACCGCCGACGCCCGGATCGAGATGGCGCAGCGCGGCGAGACCGTGTTCCAGGCGCCCAACCCCGACGACGAGTCCCAGACCGGCAGGTCGACCCCCGACGGGAAGCAGCGCGAGAAGACCGCCGAGGAGAAGCGCAGCGCCGACACCGAGCCCGCCGACCTGATCAAGGAACTGCTGCCGGCCGGCGCCAAGCTGGTGCCGATGCCCGCCGGGCCGCGCACCACCGCCACCACCAAGGACGGCCGGATGACGGTGCAGGTCACCGAGGCCGACCTCGCCGACCCGGTGTGGCACGGCATGCTGAACCTGGTCCGCGGCACCGCCCCGGCCAAGCCGAACGAGATCGCCGCCACCCAGGAGTTCCTGGACCAGTCCGGGCTGCGGCTCGGCGACGCCACCGCGGTCCGCGGCCTGGAGTCCAAGCCGTTCACCATCACGGGCGTCGCCGAGATCCCCGCCGAGCTCAAGCGCGCCGAGCTGTTCGCCGCCCCCGGCAGCGTGATCGCGCCGCTGGCGCAGGCCGACCCGGAGCGGGCCGGCGAGGTCGGGCGCGCGGCCTGGCTGGTCCAGCTGCCCGCCGGAGCCGCCGCGCTGGACTGGCCGAAGGTGGTGGAGCTCAACAAGTACGGCTTCCTGGTCAGCGCCGAGGCCGTCCTGCTGGACCCGCCCGCCCGTTCCGAGGTGCCGCTGTACCAGCTGCCGGGCCGGGTGGACTACGGCGGGGTCAACAAGGTGACCCTCGCGATCGCCGCCACCGTGGTCGGCATGGCCCTGCTGGAGATCGTGCTGCTGGCCGGCCCGGCCTTCGCGGTCGGCGCCCGCCGTTCGCGGCGCCAGCTCGGCCTGCTCGCCGCCGGCGGCGGCGACCGCGGGCACGTGCGCGCCGTGGTGCTCGGCGGCGGCGCGGTGCTGGGCGTCACCGGCGCCGTGGTCGGCCTGGTGCTGGCGATCGGCCTGGTCGCGGTGTTCCAGGACAACGCCGAACAGTTCGCCGGCCGCCGCTTCGGACACTTCGACCTCCAGCCGCTCGACCTGCTGGCGATCGCCGCGGTCGGCCTGGTCACCGGCCTGCTCGCGGCCGTGGTGCCCGCCGTCCAGGCGGCTCGGCAGGACGTGGTGGCGGCCCTCACCGGACGCGGCGGCATCAAGCCCGCCAGCCGGATCGTGCTGGTGATCGGCCTGATCATGGTCGGCGGCGGCGCCACCCTGGCGCTGGCCTGCGCGGCCACCGGCACCGCCGTCACCTACGGCCTGCTCGGCGGCTCGGTGATCGCCGAGATCGGCATGCTGCTGTGCACCCCGATGCTGATCGGCCTGTTCGGCCGGCTCGGCCGCCACCTGCCGCTCAGCCCGCGCCTGGCGCTGCGCGACTCGGTCCGCCACCGCGGCCGCACCGCCCCGGCGGTGGCCGCCGTGATGGCGGCCGTGGCCGGTGCCGTCGCCGTGGGCATCTACACCGCCAGCAGCACCGAGCAGCAGCGCCGCGACTACCAGCCGTCGGCGCCCGCCAACACCGTCGCGCTGTTCGCCGGCTGGGGCCCGACCGCGGACCAGAGCCGGCTGCCGCTGATGCGCGACGTGGTCGAGGGCAGCATGCCCGGCCTCGGGGAGCGCGCCGACGTCTTCGACCTGACGCAGGCCGGCAAGTGCGGGCCCGGAGCGCCCTGCGGCTACGCCCGCGCCGTGCTGCCGGAGTCCAAGCGCTGCCCGGCCGACGACGCCCGCAGCCCCGAGGAGTTCGAGCGCCTGCACAACGACCCGCGGTGCGTGGTGAACCGGGACCGGAAATCGTTCCAGATCAGCATGTTCGGCGACACCCTGGTCGGCGACGCGGCCCTGCTGCACAACCTGTTCGGGGTCCGCGACCAGGCCGTCGAGAAGGCCCTCGCCGAGGGCAAGGCGCTGGTGTTCCGCCCCGGGTACGTGGAGAACGGCAAGCTCGACGTGCAGGTCACCGAGGCCTTCGACCAGAAGGCGATGAACTCGGGCGTCCCGTACGAGCCGAAGACCAGCCACGTCCTGGTGGACGCGGTGGAGGTGCAGGCCCCGACGGTGTTCGGCACCGCCATGATGACCCCGCAGGCCGCCGCGAAGGCGGGCCTGGGCACCCGGGAGGCCGGCTCGCTCTGGCTGCCCGCCGCCGAGCCGACCGACAAGGCGTACCAGAAGGCGAACGGCTCGCTCGCCAAGCTGGACGACAACGCGACGCTCATGCTCGAACGGGGCTTCCACCCGGACGTCGACCTGATCACCATCGGCCTGCTGGTGTTCGCCGGCCTGGTGGCGCTCGGCGCGGCCGGCATCGCCACCGGCCTGGCCGCGGCGGACTCCCAGCAGGACCTCGCCACGCTGGCCGCGGTCGGCGCCAGCGGCGGCATCCGGCGCCGGCTGTCCGGCTTCCAGTGCGGCGTGATCGCCGCGATGGGCGCGGTGCTCGGCCTGCTGTGCGGCGCCGTCCCGTCCATCGCCCTGCGGATCTTCGAGGCGCAGGACCGGGCCAGGTGGATGATGCCCGGCGAGGAGGCCCCCGACGCGGTGATCGCGATCCCGTGGACGGAGCTGGCGGCCATGGTGGTCGGCCTGCCGGTGCTGGCGGTGCTGCTCGCGGCGCTGCTCACCCGGTCGAAGATCGCGCTGGGCCGCCGGGCCGCCTGAGGCCCGGCAGGGGGAGGGTGACCGTGCTCACGGCCGGGGGAGGCCGTGGGCGCGGACCCACTCGGGCGAACTAAAGTCGTCCGTATGACGAAAACCCCGGACAGCGCCGTCCGCTCCTACATCGACCAGCACGAGGACGCCTTCCTGGCCGACCTCGCCGACTGGCTGCGCATCCCGTCCGTCTCCGCCGATCCCGGCCGGGCCGGGGACGTCCGGCGCTCCGCCGAGTGGCTGGTCGAGAAGCTGCGCGCGACCGGCTTCCCGGTCGCCGAGGTGTGGGAGACGGACGGGCTGCCCGCGGTCTACGCCGAGTGGCCGTCCGGCGACGAGGGCGCGCCGACCGTGCTGGTCTACGGCCACCACGACGTGCAGCCCGCCGCCAAGGCGGACGGCTGGGACACCGAGCCGTTCACGCCCACCGTGGTCGGCCGCCGGCTGTACGCGCGCGGCGCCGCCGACGACAAGGGCCAGGTGTTCTTCCACACCCTCGGCGTGCGCGCCCACCTCGCCGCCACCGGCCGCACCGCGCCGGCCGTCAACCTCAAGCTGCTGATCGAGGGCGAGGAGGAGTCCGGTTCGCCGAACTTCGGCGCCCTGGTGCGCCGCGAGGCCGCCCGGCTGGCCTCCGACGTGGTGATCATCTCCGACACCGGCATGTGGTCCGAGACCACCCCGACCGTGTGCACCGGCATGCGCGGCCTGGCGGACTGCCAGATCGACCTGTACGGCCCCGACAGCGACATCCACTCCGGCTCGTTCGGCGGCGCCGTCCCCAACCCGGCCGACGTGGCCGCCGCGCTCGCCGCCGGCCTGCACGACGCCGACCGCCGCGTCGCGGTTCCCGGCTTCTACCAGGGCGTCGTCGAACTCACCGAGCAGGAACGGGAGTTGTTCGCCGAGCTGCCCTTCGACGAGGCGCAGTGGCTGAAGGTCGCCAAGTCGTACGGCACCCAGGGCGAGGCCGGCTACAGCACCCTGGAGCGGGTCTGGGCCCGGCCGACCGCCGAGGTCAACGGCATCTGGGGCGGCTACACCGGCCCCGGCGGCAAGACCATCGTGCCGGCCGAGGCGCACCTGAAGCTGTCCTTCCGGCTGGTCGCCGGACAGGAGGTGGAGAAGGTCCGGGAGGCCGTCGCCGCCTGGGTTTCCGAGCAGGTCCCGGCGGGCATCCGGCACGAGATCGTCTTCCCGGGCGCGACCCGCCCGTGCCTGACGCCGCTGGACCACCCCGCCCTGCAGTCCACCGTCCGGGCGATGGGACGGGCCTTCGAGCAGAAGATCCTGTTCACCCGCGAGGGCGGTTCCGGCCCGGCCGCCGACCTGCAGGACGTGCTGGGCGCGCCGGTGCTGTTCCTCGGCATCTCGGTGCCGTCGGACGGCTGGCACTCGATCAACGAGAAGGTGGAGCTCGACCTGCTCCGCAAGGGCGTCGAGACCTCCGCGTACCTGTGGGGCGACCTCGCGGAGAACTTCCGCCCGTGAGCGCGCGTCCCGGAGCGACACCGCACCTGCCGCACTGCCCTACCGAAGCGACCGAAGCGAACGGGGATGGACGAGTTGAGCAGCGCCCCTGACACCAAGCACCTCGCGCTGGCCCGCGCCGGGGTGGACCGGGCGGCGCACCGCCGGCTGGACGAGCCGTGGCTGGCCGCGGCCTGGAGCCACCCCACCACCAAGGTGCTGCCGATCGCCGGCGGCGAGGCGTTCGTGGTGGACACCGGCAGCGGCACCGAACTGGTGCTGCTGCCCTCCTTCGAGGCCCCGCAGAACGGCGACCGGTACTTCCTGGGCACCGACGACGACGGCGTGCACCACTTCGCGCTGGACTGCGAGTCGCTGCCCGGCCGACTGGACGGCGACGCCCGCCCGGCCGGGCTGCGCGAGGTCGGAGCCTCGCTCTCCGACCGGGACGCCGGCCTGCTGGTGCACGCCGTCGCCCTGGAGCACTGGCACCGGCTGCACACCTTCTGCTCCCGCTGCGGCCACCGCACCGAGAAGGCCGGCGCCGGCCACCTGCGCCGCTGCACCTCCTGCGCGGCCGAGCACTACCCGCGCACCGACCCGGCGGTGATCATGCTGATCACCGACGACGAGGACCGCTGCCTGCTGGGCCGGCAGGCGCTGTGGCCGGAGGGCCGCTGGTCGACGCTGGCCGGGTTCGTCGAGCCCGGCGAGTCGATCGAGCAGGCGGTCGGCCGCGAGGTGCTGGAGGAGGCGGGCGTGCGGGTCGCCGACGTCGAGTACGTGGCCAGCCAGCCCTGGCCGTTCCCGTCCAGCCTGATGCTCGGCTTCCTGGGCCGGGCGCACCCCGACGGCACCGGGATCACGGTGGACGGCGAGGAGCTGTCCGAGGCCCGCTGGTTCAGCCGGGAGGAACTGCGGGCGGGCATGGAGGCCGGCGAGATCCTGCCGCCGTCCGGCATCTCGATCGCCCGCCACCTGGTCGAGCTCTGGTACGGCGAACCGCTGCCGGCGGCCGCCCGCTGGTGACCTCGGCCCGGCCCACGGGGGCGTGCGGACTGGTTCCGCGCGCCCCCGTGGTGCTCCTGCCGAACAGGGCGGAACATGGCGGTCCGTCGCACCCGGCCGGAGCCGTTCGAATCTCCTTCGGCAGGTCCCGCCGGGTTTCCCGAACAGACGCCGCCCCGGCCGCTCACCGTTCGGCTGAAATGCCATGAAAGGCCTGGCTACATTCGCTCGCGTGACGCCCCATACCACCTCACCCCCGCCCAAGTACCAGCGCCTCGCCGCCGACCTCCGCCGCCGCATCGACGCCGGCGAATGGGAGGGCGACGGCCGGCTCCCCGTCGAGAGCGAACTGGGACAGCAGTACGCGGTCGCCAGAAACACCGTCCGCCTGGCCGTCGACGTCCTGGTCAACGAGGGCCGGGTGGTCCGCGTCCAGGGCAAGGGCACCTACCTGCGCCGCCGGACCCGGCACGACCACCGCGTCCACGCCCGCCCGCACCGCCGCGGCGTCCTCCCCTCCAGCAGCGAGGCCTACGCCGCCGAGGCCCGGGCCGCCGGGCTCGACCTCAGCTTCGAGTACGAGGTGTGGGCCGTCCGGGCCCGCCGCGACATCGCCGACTGGCTCGGACTCCAGCCCGAGGACGCCGTCATGATGCGCCGCCAGCTCTGCCTGGTCGCCCGCGAGCCCTACGCCATCGAGGACAGCCACTACCGGCCCGGACTGGCCGACGGCACCCCGCTGATGGAGGACCTCCCGGCCCCCGGCGGCGACGAGCGGACCCTGGCCGACCTCGGCCGCACCGAGACCACCGCCACCGACCACCTCACCGCCCGGATGCCCGACCCCGTCGAAGCCGCCTGGTTCGGCCTCGGACCCGGCGTGCCGCTGCTCGTCAACACCCGCGTCACCCGCGACCGGCGCGGCCCGATCCGGGTGGTGGAGACCCGCTACGCCGCCGACCGCGCCCGACTGCTCTACGAACTGGGCGAGGCCCCGTCCCCCTGAGCGGGACGGGGCCTCGACGGGCGCTCGGGGCGGATCAGACCAGTGCGGCCTGGACCTGGCGCAGGCTCGGGTTGGTCATCACGCTCTGCTCGCCGGAGGCGCCGACCACCACGACCGTCGGCACCGTCTGGTTGCCGTCGTTCACCGACTCCACGTAGGCCGCCGAGGCCGGGTCCTGCTCGATGTTGACCTCGGTGTAGGCGATGCCCTCGCGGTCCAGCTGGCTCTTGAGGCGGTTGCAGTAGCCGCACCAGGTCGTGCTGTACATCGTGACGGTGCCGGACATGGTGAGGGACTCCTTCGATCGACGGGCGGGGCGGTGCAGCCCCCCGGTCGAACGCCCGGCGGACCGCCCCCATTCCGGGACGGACAACAGTGGGACGATCCGATCATCCGAGCCCGCCTGTGGACAACACCGTCCGCACTGTCCGGCACGCCTGCGAGGATGGAAGGCATGCAGGACGACCTCCCCGGCCTCGGCGGCCCCAGCACGCAGCACCGTTCCGACGGCTTCGCCCCCCTCGGGGCGGACGCCGTGCTGGCCGGACTCGACCCCGAACAGCGCGCCGTGGCCACCGCCCTGCACGGCCCGGTCTGCGTGCTGGCCGGCGCCGGCACCGGCAAGACCCGGGCCATCACCCACCGGATCGCCTACGGCGTGCGCAGCGGGGTCTACCACCCCGCGCAGGTCCTCGCCGTCACCTTCACCGCCCGCGCCGCCGGCGAGATGCGCGGCCGGCTGCGCCAGCTCGGCGCCGAGGGCGTCCAGGCCCGCACCTTCCACGCCGCCGCGCTGCGCCAGCTCCAGTACTTCTGGCCGCGCGCCATCGGCGGCGAGGTGCCCCGGCTGCTGGAGCGCAAGGTCCAGCTGGTCGCCGAGGCGGCCGGCCGCACCGGCCTGCGCGTCCAGCGCACCGAACTGCGCGACCTGACCGCCGAGGTCGAGTGGGCCAAGGTCACCCAGGTCGTCCCCGACGACTACCCGGCCGCCGTCGCCAAGTCCGCCCGCGAGGCCCCGCGCGACCCGGCCGAGATCGCCCGGGTCTACGCCGCCTACGAGCGCACCAAGCGCGAACGCGGCCTGATCGACTTCGAGGACGTCCTGCTGCTCACCGCGGCCATCCTGGAGGACCGGCCGGAGATCGCCGAGCAGGTCCGCTCCCAGTACCGGCACTTCACCGTCGACGAGTACCAGGACGTCTCCCCGCTCCAGCAGCGCCTGCTGGAGCAGTGGACGGGCAGCGACGGCGGCGCCAGCCTCTGCGTGGTCGGAGACGCCAGCCAGACCATCTACTCCTTCACCGGCGCCACCCCGGACTACCTGCTGGACTTCCGCCACCGCCACCCCGGGGCGACGGTGGTCAAGCTGGTCCGCGACTACCGCTCCACCCCGCAGGTGGTGCACCTGGCCAACGGGCTGCTCTCGCAGGCCCGCGGCCAGGCCGCCCAGCACCGGCTGGAGCTGGTCTCGCAGCGCGAGGCCGGCCCCGAGCCGGTCTACCGCGAGTACCAGGACGAGCCCACCGAGGCCGAGTCCACCGCCCGGCTGATCCGCGACCTGCTCGGCACCGGCGTGCGGGCCAGCGAGATCGCCGTGCTGTTCCGCACCAACAGCCAGTCCGAGGTGTACGAGCAGGCGCTCGCCGACCTCGGCATCTCCTACCAGCTCAAGGGCGCCGAGCGGTTCTTCGAACGGCCCGAGGTCCGCGAGGCCGGGGTGCTGCTCAAGGGCGCCGCCCGGGCCGCCGACGACCCGCTGACGGCCGGCGCGCCCGACCTCGCCGCCCAGGTCCGCGCGGTGCTGGCCACCCGCGGCTTCTCCGCCACCGCCCCGGCCGGCTCCGGCGCGGTCCGCGAGCGCTGGGAGTCGCTGAACGCGCTGGTGCGGCTCGCCGAGGAGTTCGAAGCCGCCCGGGCCGCCGCCGGCGAGCGGGCCGACCTGGCGTCCTACGTCGCCGAGCTCGACGCCCGGGCCGCCGCCCAGCACGCCCCCGCCGTCGAGGGCGTCACGCTGGCCTCGCTGCACGCCGCCAAGGGCCTGGAGTGGGACGCGGTGTTCCTGGTCGGCCTGAGCGAGGGCACGCTGCCGATCATCTACGCCAAGACCGACGAGCAGGTCGAGGAGGAGCGCCGCCTGCTGTACGTCGGCGTCACCCGGGCCCGGCGCTTCCTCACCCTCTCCTGGTCGCTGTCCCGCTCCCCGGGCGGCCGCGCCTCCCGCAAGCCCACCCGCTTCCTGGACGGGCTGCGCCCCGGCTCCTCCGGCCCCGCCGCGCGCGGTCGGGGCGGGCGCGGCGGCGTGGAGCCCGGCGCGGAGCGTTCGGCCGCGCGCCGGGCGCGCGGCCCGGTCAAGTGCCGGGTCTGCGACCGCACCCTGACCGACGCCGTCGAGCGCAAGCTCCGCCGCTGCGAGGGCTGCCCGTCCACCATGGACGAGGCGCTGTTCGAGCGGTTGCGCGAGTGGCGCTCGGCCCGCGCCAAGGAGCAGAGCGTCCCGGCCTACGTGGTGTTCACCGACGCCACCTTGACGGCCATCGCGGAGGACGTGCCGGGCAGCCTCGCGGAGCTCTCCAGGATCTCCGGGGTGGGGGCCATGAAGCTGGACAAGTACGGCTCCGACGTGCTGTTGTTGTGTGCGGGGGAGAGTCCGGAGCTCGTGGGGGAGCCCGCCGGGGAGCAGTCGCAGGACTCACCCGGGGACGAGGCCGCCGAGCAGGCCGAGAACTCGCCGGAGAACTCGCCGGAAAAATAGTTTGCGCGCCGCGTGTAAGGCGCAATAGCCTGCCGGAGCGGTCAAGGGGACGAGACCGCAAACGCTCGCAGAGGGCTTGTTTCTGCGTGCGCGACCATCAACCAGATATCGGAGCCCGGGGGACTGGGCACCGCGAGACGCCGAGAGGAGGCGAGTTCAGTGTCGACGAAGACGATCATCAAAATGACCGACCCGATGTCCACCCTCGCCATGCCCGCGCGCGCCCTCGTGCCGGGTCTGGGTCTCGACGTGGCCGGCGGCAACGCCGGAGTCCTGCTGGTTGCCGAGCACTGCCTTGTCAGTGGTCGTGGCAATGCTGAGGGCACCCGTGTCGAGGTGGCTTCGTCCCGTGACTGGTCCATGTTCGGCGGCGGCGTGACGCTGTCCGACGAGCGACCGACCAAGGCACCGAAGGCAGTAGCGGCAGAAGCGGCCCATGGCCGCTATGCGGCGGTCGGCGGTGCCGGAGTCGAGCAGAAGCAGCAGCAGATCATTCTGGCCACGGCCGCCGTTCGCGGCGCCGATGCCGTCCGGAAGCAGGCTTTCCGCGGGCCTGGACCCTGGAGCGAACGACCCTGACGCAACCCGTCAGGGCGGTGCCTCCAGGGCCGCGGAAACCCAGCCACCGGGTTCCGCGGCCCTTCTGTTTTGTCCGGTACGCAAGACCCACCCAGGCCCCACGGGGCCTCCGGCCGAACTCGAACAACGAGCCCGGCCGGATCCACCAAGAAGACGAGGAAGACGCCCACAGTGTCCACGGTCATCACACCGCCGCCCCTCCCGTCCGTACCCGACAAGACCGTCAAGGCCGACCAGGCCGACCCCCCGGAGGTAACACTCATGCAGCTCACCGCCATCGACGAGGCCGACTCGCTCGGGCAGACCATCCCGTGCCGGGCCTTCGACCCGGAGGTCTTCTTCGCGGAGACGCCCGCCGACGTCGAGTACGCCAAGTCGCTGTGTGGCACCTGCCCCGTCAAGGCCGCCTGTCTCACGGGCGCGCTGGAGCGCCGCGAGCCCTGGGGCGTCTGGGGCGGCGAGCTCTTCGTCCAGGGCGTCGTCGTCGCCCGCAAGCGCCCCCGTGGCCGTCCGCGCAAGACCGAGGTCATGGCGTGAACCCCGCAGCCATGTCCCGCACCGAGGGTGCAGCCGTCCGCAGGGGAGAGCAGCCCCCGCTGGACACCGCACTGCGCGACTCGGTACGCCTCGCGGCCGCCAAGGCCGACGCCGAACTGTCCCGTCCCTTCCCGACCACGCACCACGAGCAGGACCACCACATGAACCCCGCCGGCATCGATCCCACCGTCCGCTCCGAGCAGACCACCGAACTCCAGATCCAGAACAGGACCCTTGAGATGAATCTCCTCCAAGAATCCCTGGCGCGTGCGCATATGCAGGAACGCCTCCACGAGGCCGAGGAGCAACGCCTCGGCCTGCGGGTGATGCGCGCGGCGCGACTGCGCCGCAAGGCCGAGCAGGCCTCCATGCGCGCCCGCAAGGCCCTTGCCGTCGCCCTGATGTGACGGACGCCCCACCTCCGCCGGCCGGCCCCGCGCCCACGCCGGTGAGCGATCCCTGAACGCCGATGGCCGACTCCCCGCCGGGGAGTCGGC
>NZ_JBSGDD010000092.1:0-27499 GCF_053602195.1 Kitasatospora sp. NPDC004531
CAGCGGGGTGCGGGTGTCCTGGAAGCCGCGCAGCACGCCGGTGGCGGCCATCACCATCAGCAGCCTCGACCGCAGCCGGGCGGACGCGGCCGCACCGAGCGTGTCGACGGTCTCCCGGACGGCCCCGGCGGGCGCCTCGGCGGCCACCGCGACGCCGGTCAGCGGCGGGGCCGGGGCCGCCGTCGGCAGCAGGTTCAGCCGGCGGGTGGCCCACAGCGAGCACAGCTGCCACACCACCAGCGCGATCAGCGCGCCGTTCGGCAGCACCAGCGGCATCAGCAGGAACTGCCCCGCCAGCACCGGCACCAGCCAGCGGCGCAGCGCCGAGTGCTCCCAGGTGCCGGACGGCATCCGGGTGCACAGCACCAGGAACCGGGTCCGCGCCCACAGCAGCTGCCACAGCGCGGTCAGCACCAGTCCGGTCAGCGCCGCGCCCGGCCCGCCCTCGCCGCCGAACAGCGCGAGCAGCCCGCGCGCCGCCAGCCACGGCGGACTGTTGCGCACCGCCTCCTGGTCCAGCCGGTCGTCCGGGTCGTCGAAGTGCGCGTGCACGCCGATCCACATCAGCACCGTGAGCCCGCCGCCGATCAGCACCGGCAGCGCCAGCTCCACCGCCGAGGCGATCCGCCGCGGCGGGTACGCGGTGCGCAGCGCCCGCAGTTCGAGCTGCCGGCGGGAGGCGTCGCCGGTGAGCAGGGTGCGGATCTGCGCCCGTCGGCCCCGGCTGAGCAGCCGGGCCCGGTAGCCGTGCTGGCTGCGGCCGAGGGTGAACGCGGTGACCGCCCGCAGCACCAGCAGCACCACCAGGACCGGCAGCACGGTGTGCGTCCAGAACGGGCTGTCCGTCCAGCCGTACTGCGTGGCGCGGACCTCCGCGGCGATGGCGGTCCCCATGGCGTGCCCTCCCCCGTGCGCCGCGGACCGGCCCCGGGCGCGCACGCATGATAGCGGCGCGCCCGGGGCCGGGGCGTCAGCGCTCGATCACCCGGGCGAGGATCTCCGGCAGCCGCTTGATCAGCCCGGCGGACGCCACCCGGATGCCCAGCAGGGCCAGCGCCGCGCCGTACAGCACGCCGAGCGGCAGCACCGGCCACAGCGCCCGGTCCGTCGCCACCAGCACGCCGAGCGCGACGCCGACCGGCGCGCAGCCCAGCAGCACGCCGAACATCGAGCCGAAGGCGTTGAGCATCACCACGCCGTTCTGCCCGGGCGCGGCGCTGCGCATCGGGTTGCCGTCGGCGGGCAGCGCGAACGGCGCGTAGACGCTGATCAGGCTGCCCAGGCCGACGCTGGTGCCGAGCGCGGCGAAGGCCACGCCGAGCGCGGGCGCGAGGTCTCCCCAGCCGCCGGTGAAGGCGGCGATCGCCGGGCCGGCCACCAGCAGCACGGGGACGCTGTACACAAGGACGGCGAACACCCGGCCGCGCAGTTCGTCGCGGGCGTCCCGGCGGGTGGCCAGGGTGGCGGCGACCATCCAGAACCCGGAGCCGTCCATGCCGAACAGGTTGCCGGCCTGCAGGCCGAGCATCAGCCCGCCGATCCCGATCACGTACACCGAGCCCCAGCCCTGCACCACCGACAGCGCGGCGATCACGCCGGTCATGCCGACGCCGGTGAAGATCGCGGCCTTGGCGCGCGGCTCGCGCCAGGCGTACCGCAGGTGCCGCTGGGCGACCGTGCCGACCCGTCCGGCGGGCAGCAGCCGCCAGCCGCGGGCGCCCCGGCCGGAGTGCACCGAGGAGGTCTCCACCAGCGTGGAGGCGTCACCGGAGACCATCAGGTTCTGCAGGCTGCCCAGCCACCAGCGCAGCAGGACGGCCAACAGGGCCCCGGCCAGCGCCAGTTGCAGCGCCGCCACCAGGTAGGCGCCCTCGCCCACCGAGCGCACCGCGTCGATCGCGGAGACCGGCGGGATCCAGCGCATCACCGAGGCGTACGGGTGCAGCACCGACAGGTCCAGGCTCCGGTCGGGGCCCTGGACGGCGCTCTGCATGCCCAGGTTGCCGATCTGCACCAGCACCGCGAACAGCAGGCCGCCGAAGATCGCGAAGTCCTTGCCGCGCCGGCTGGACAGCAGCCGGGCGTTGGCGGCGGCCACCGAGCGGGTCAGCGCGATCAGCAGCAGCAGGGTGAGCGGCACGGCGAGCACCGCGACGACCGCGGAGAGCGCGCCCCGCCCGGCGGCGACGGCGGCCCCGGTCAGCATCAGCAGGCCGACCAGCGGGCCCGGGCCGACCAGGCTGCCCAGCAGGGTGCCGCGCAGCAGCGCGCGCGGGCGCAGCGGCAGCATGGTGAGCCGGGTCGGGTCGGCGCTCTCGTCGCCGGCGAAGAAGAACAGCGGCATGGCGGCCCAGCAGGCCGTCAGCCCGGCGGTGAGCACCGCGGCGACGTCGGCGGCGCCCTCGCGCCCGTGCAGCACCACCAGGCCGGCCGCCGAGGAGACGCCGAACAGCACCCCGAGGCAGGTGCCGATCAGGTAGCCGGCGGCCCGCCCGGGGCTGCGCCGCAGGCCGTTGCGCAGCAGCCGGATCTTGAGCGACACCAGGGTGCGGACGACGGCCCGGTCGTCGGCGGCGCCGGTGGTCACGGTGCTCACCGGTGGCCCCCACCGAGCCAGTCGAGCGCCTGCCCGTCGTCCTCGCGGACGCCGACCAGCCCGAGGAACGCCTGGTGCAGCGAGGTCTCGCCGCGCACCTGGTCGATCGGCCCGGCGGCGACCACCTGGCCGGCGTTGACCACGGCGACCCAGTCGCACAGCGACTCGACGAGTTCCATGACGTGGCTGGAGAACACCACGGTGGAGCCGGAGGCGGCGTACCGGGTGAGCACGCCGCGGATGGTCTGCGCGGACACCGGGTCGACGCCCTCGAAGGGCTCGTCCAGGAACAGCACGTCGGGGTTGTGCAGCAGCGCCGCGGCCAGGCCGATCTTCTTGCGCATGCCGGTGGAGTAGTCGGCGACCAGCTTGTCGGCGGAGCCGGTCAGGTCGAGCACGGCCAGCAGTTCCTCGGCGCGCCGGTCGGTCTCCGGGCCGGGCAGGCCGCGCAACCGCCCGTTGTACTGGAGCAGTTCGCGCCCGCTGAGCCGCTCGAACATGCGCAGGCCCTCGGGCAGGATGCCGATCCGGGACTTGACCGCGACCGGGTCCTGCCAGACGTCGGCGCCGTGCACCAGCACGGTGCCCCGGTCGGGCCGCAGCAGGCCGGTGACCATCGACAGGGTGGTGGTCTTGCCGGCGCCGTTCGGGCCGACGAGTCCGATGAACGAGCCGGCGGGCAGGTCGAGGTCCAGTCCGGCGACGGCGGTCTGCGCGCCGAAGCGCTTCCACAGGTCGCGGATCGAGACGGCGGGCGGCGGGGTGGTCGCCTCCATGGCGGGTGGTCTCCTTGTCGGGGTCGGTCCGGGCCGATCCGCTCGACCCTATGATCATTTCTTTACCTTTCCATCCCCCATGTGGCGGTATTGACCCCTTAGGGGCGGGGCCCGCGCCGTCACCCGCCGCAGCCCGGCAACTACCCGGGCACGCCGTTCGTCCTGCATCCTGAGGAGCGCACGCGCAGTGCGGGGAACGGGAGGTGACCGCGATGGCCGGTCAGTGGGGATCGCCGGCGCCGTACGGGCAGCAGCCCTGGCAGCCGGTGCCGACGTCGCAGTCCGCGATGCGCGCCGCGCACGCCGACCGCGAGCGCACCGTGGACGTGTTGAAGGCCGCCTACGCGGAGGGCCGGCTCACCGCCGCCGAGTACGAGCACCGGATGAGCTCCGCCCACCAGGCCGCCACCTACGGGCAGTTGGCCACCCTGGTCGCCGACCTGCCGTCCGGGCCGATGGTCGCCCCGTTCGGCGCCGCCGTCCCCGCCACCTTCATGCCGCCGCCGGCCCCGCTGCCGGTCCACCCGCGCAACAACGCCCTGGCGGTGGCCTCGGCGATCCTCGGCGGCCTGTGCGTGTTCGGCGGCTTCACCGCGCTGCCCGCCGTCATCACCGGGCACATGGCCCGCGCCAACATCCGCCGCACCGGCGAGGACGGCGACGGCCTGGCGATCTTCGGGCTGGTGTTCGGCTGGCTGTCGATCGCCGGTTGGACGCTGTTCTTCCTCCTGGTGGTTCTGGCGAGCAGCAGCGGCGGCCCGGGCTGAGCCCCGTTCCGGCCGCCCGGCCCCGGTCCGGGCGGCGGCCGCCCCGGCGCGCCCCATTTGTTTTGACCGCCGCCTGTGCGCTAGGTACGCTCTGACCTTGTGCCTGGGGTGTGCCCGGGTCCTTGTGCGTGCCAGCAGATCGGCCGCCGCAGCGGAGACTCCACCCGCTCGGTGTGTGCCGTAGCCGCAGCGCAGCTCATGGGATTCCGCGATTCTTCCCCCGAAGAAGGCCAACACACCCGACCGCGTGGGTCGGTGGGTGGGGGCCATACCGCAGGTTAGTTCCACCAAGCCTTGGCACACAGAAAACGGAGAAACGGTGCCTACGATCCAGCAGCTGGTCCGAAAGGGCCGGCAGGACAAGGTCGAGAAGAACAAGACGCCCGCACTGAAGGGTTCGCCCCAGCGTCGCGGCGTCTGCACGCGTGTGTACACGACCACCCCGAAGAAGCCGAACTCGGCTCTCCGCAAGGTCGCCCGTGTGCGCCTCACCAGCGGGATCGAGGTCACCGCTTACATTCCGGGCGAGGGCCACAACCTGCAGGAGCACTCCATCGTGCTGGTCCGCGGTGGCCGTGTGAAGGACCTTCCTGGTGTCCGCTACAAGATCATCCGCGGCTCCCTCGACACCCAGGGTGTCAAGAACCGCAAGCAGGCTCGCAGCCGCTACGGCGCCAAGAAGGAGAAGTAAGAATGCCTCGTAAGGGCCCCGCCCCGAAGCGCCCGGTCATCATCGACCCGGTCTACGGCTCCCCGCTGGTGACCTCGCTGGTCAACAAGATCCTGCTGCACGGCAAGCGCTCCACCGCCGAGCGGATCGTCTACGGCGCCCTCGAGGGTGTCCGTGAGAAGACCGGCGCCGACCCGGTTGTCGCGCTGAAGCGCGCGCTGGAGAACGTCAAGCCGACCCTTGAGGTCAAGTCCCGCCGCGTCGGTGGCGCCACCTACCAGGTGCCGGTCGAGGTCCGTCCGGGCCGCGCCAACACCCTGGCGCTGCGCTGGCTGGTCGGGTACTCCCGCGCCCGTCGCGAGAAGACCATGACCGAGCGTCTGCTCAACGAGATCCTCGACGCCAGCAACGGCCTGGGCGCTTCCGTGAAGCGTCGCGAGGACACCCACAAGATGGCCGAGTCCAACAAGGCCTTCGCGCACTACCGCTGGTAGTCCGAACCCCGTCACTAGACAGAGAGAGAACGAGCCACCATGGCTGCAACCTCCCTTGACCTCGCCAAGGTCCGCAACATCGGGATCATGGCGCACATCGACGCGGGCAAGACCACCACCACCGAGCGGATCCTGTTCTACACCGGTGTCTCGTACAAGATCGGTGAGGTCCACGATGGCGCTGCCACCATGGACTGGATGGAGCAGGAGCAGGAGCGCGGCATCACCATCACGTCCGCCGCGACGACCTGCCACTGGACCCTCGACGGTGTCGAGAACACGATCAACATCATCGACACCCCGGGCCACGTCGACTTCACCGTCGAGGTGGAGCGCTCGCTGCGCGTCCTCGACGGTGGCGTGACCGTGTTCGACGGTGTCGCCGGTGTCGAGCCCCAGTCCGAGACCGTGTGGCGGCAGGCTGACCGCTACGGCGTCCCGCGGATCTGCTTCATCAACAAGCTGGACCGCACCGGCGCCAACTTCTTCTTCTGCGTGCAGACCATCGTGGACCGCCTCGGCGCCACCCCGCTGGTCATGCAGCTGCCGATCGGCGCGGAGTCGGACTTCACCGGCGTCGTCGACCTGGTGAAGATGAAGGCCCTGGTCTACTCGGCCGACGCCCCCAAGGGCGAGATGTACGACACCGTCGAGATCCCGGCCGACCTGGCCGAGCAGGCGGCGGAGTACCGCGAGGCCCTGATCGACACCGTGTCGAACATCAGCGACGAGGTGATGGAGCTCGCCCTCGAGGGCGAGGACATCCCCGAGGAGCTGCTGGTCGCCGCGATCCGCAAGGGCACCCTGGACTCGTCCTTCACCCCGATCTTCTGCGGCTCCGCGTTCAAGAACAAGGGCGTTCAGCCCCTGCTCGACGCGGTCGTGAAGTACCTGCCGTCGCCGCTCGACATCGAGGGCATCGAGGGTACGAAGCCGGGCAACGACGAGGAGAAGATCGTCCGTCAGGCCTCTGACGACGAGCCGCTCGCCGCCCTCGCGTTCAAGATCATGTCCGACCCGCACCTGGGCAAGCTCACCTTCGTCCGCGTGTACTCCGGCCGCCTGGAGTCCGGCACCTCGGTGCTGAACTCCGTCAAGGGCAAGAAGGAGCGCATCGGCAAGATCTACCGCATGCACGCGAACAAGCGTGAGGAGATCGACTCGGTGGGCGCCGGCGACATCATCGCCGTCATGGGCCTGAAGCAGACCACCACCGGTGAGACGCTGTCCGACGAGAAGCAGCCGGTCATCCTGGAGTCCATGGACTTCCCGGCCCCGGTCATCCGCGTCGCGATCGAGCCCAAGTCCAAGGGCGACCAGGAGAAGCTGGGTGTCGCCATCCAGCGCCTGGCCGAGGAGGACCCGTCCTTCCAGGTCAACACGGACGAAGAGACCGGCCAGACCATCATCGCGGGTATGGGCGAGCTGCACCTCGAGGTGCTGGTCGACCGTATGCGCCGTGAGTTCAAGGTCGAGGCCAACGTCGGCAAGCCGCAGGTCGCGTACCGCGAGACGATCCGCAAGGCCGTCGAGCGCATCGACTACACGCACAAGAAGCAGACCGGTGGCTCCGGCCAGTTCGCGAAGATCCAGATCGCGATCGAGCCGCTCGAGTCCGGCGAGGGCTACGAGTTCGTCAACAAGGTCACCGGTGGCCGCGTCCCGCGCGAGTACATCCCGTCGGTCGACGCCGGTTGCCAGGAGGCCATGGAGTTCGGCGTGCTCGCCGGCTACCCGCTCCAGGGCGTCCGCGTGAGCCTGCTCGACGGTGCGTCGCACGACGTCGACTCGTCCGAGCTCGCGTTCAAGATCGCCGGTTCCATGGCGTTCAAGGAAGGTGCCAAGAAGGCGTCGCCGGCTCTGCTCGAGCCGATGATGGCCGTCGAGGTCACCACCCCCGAGGACTACATGGGCGACGTGATCGGCGACATCAACTCCCGCCGTGGCCAGATCCGGGCCATGGAGGAGCGTCACGGTGCCCGCGTCGTCAAGGCGCTGGTGCCGCTCTCCGAGATGTTCGGCTACGTCGGTGACCTGCGCAGCAAGACCTCTGGTCGCGCAAGCTACTCGATGCAGTTCGACTCGTACGCCGAGGTTCCGCGGAACGTGGCGGACGACATCATCGCCAAGGCCAAGGGCGAGTGACGTCCCGGTAATCGGGATGAATCAGACCCTTTAGGCTAGAAGGAGGGCACCCGGGCGTTCACCCGTCCGGGTTCCGCCCGGGAGCCCTCCGGCACCCCCACCCGCGGGACGGCATGGGGCGTCACAAGCGCCCCGTTCCCATAACCCGATCCAGACCAACTGACGTCGTACGGCGTACAGAACTGTCCTCAGGAGGACTGCAGTGGCGAAGGCGAAGTTCGAGCGGACGAAGCCCCACGTCAACATCGGCACCATCGGTCACATTGACCACGGTAAGACCACTCTTACCGCGGCCATCACCAAGGTGCTGCACGACGCGTACCCGGAGATCAACCCCTTCACGCCGTTCGACCAGATCGACAAGGCGCCGGAGGAGCGTCAGCGCGGTATCACCATCTCGATCGCGCACGTCGAGTACCAGACCGAGGCGCGTCACTACGCCCACGTCGACTGCCCGGGTCACGCGGACTACATCAAGAACATGATCACCGGTGCGGCCCAGATGGACGGTGCGATCCTCGTCGTCGCCGCCACCGACGGCCCGATGCCGCAGACCAAGGAGCACGTCCTCCTGGCCCGCCAGGTCGGCGTCCCCTACATCGTCGTCGCCCTGAACAAGGCCGACATGGTGGACGACGAGGAGATCCTGGAGCTCGTCGAGCTCGAGGTCCGCGAGCTCCTCTCCGAGTACGAGTTCCCGGGCGACGACCTGCCGGTCGTCCGCGTCTCGGCGCTGCGCGCGCTCGAGGGCGACAAGGAGTGGGGCGAGAAGCTCCTCGGCCTGATGCACGCCGTCGACGAGGCCATCCCGACCCCGGCCCGCCTCACCGACCAGCCGTTCCTGATGCCGATCGAGGACGTCTTCACGATCACCGGTCGTGGCACCGTCGTCACCGGCCGCATCGAGCGCGGCATCCTCAAGGTCAACGAGACCGTCGACATCATCGGCATCAAGACCACCAAGACCACCACCACGGTCACCGGTATCGAGATGTTCCGCAAGCTGCTCGACGAGGGCCAGGCCGGCGAGAACGTCGGTCTGCTGCTCCGCGGCATCAAGCGCGAGGACGTCGAGCGCGGCCAGGTCATCATCAAGCCGGGTTCGGTCACCCCGCACACGGACTTCGAGGCCCAGGCCTACATCCTGTCGAAGGACGAGGGTGGCCGTCACACCCCGTTCTTCAACAACTACCGCCCGCAGTTCTACTTCCGTACCACGGACGTGACCGGCGTCGTGACCCTCCCCGAGGGCACCGAGATGGTCATGCCGGGCGACAACACCGCCATGACCGTCGCGCTGATCCAGCCCGTCGCCATGGAGGAGGGCCTGAAGTTCGCCATCCGTGAGGGTGGCCGCACCGTCGGCGCCGGCCAGGTCACCAAGATCGTCAAGTAATTGCCGATCTGACCTCTGGTCAACTGCAGGGCCCGGTCCGCTCCCGCGAGGGAGGGGGCCGGGCCCTCGGCGTTTTCCCGCGCCGGCCGGCCCGCACCCGGTGTGACGTGCACCGCTGCGTCCGGGCCCGATTGGCGTATCGCCCGCCATCTGTGGCAGGATGTCTGAGTTGCTCGGTTGAGTACCGATGCTGCGCGCCTCCCGCCGGGAGGACCGGAAGCGAGTCCCATGTACTCGTCGTTCCCGTGAATGGCCGTCCATGTGCCCACGTGCTGTGTGTGGGTGCAGTGGTGTGTAAGCGACACCGCGGCAGCTGCGGGGCGAAAGTACGGGAATCTTCCGGGAAGCGTATGCGGGGTCTCGGCCCGGCTCACCTCCACCCAGCAGTTCGAAACCGACGGATTTCTTCGCCGGTTTTTTGCAAGCGCGAGTGCGACACGCCCGAGCGCGGGGGTCGGAGGAGGGGTCGTGCAGCAACTTTCTGAACGAAGGACTACGAAGTAGCCATGGCGGGACAGAAGATCCGCATCCGGCTCAAGGCCTACGACCACGAGGTCATCGACTCCTCGGCGAAGAAGATCGTCGAGACGGTGATCCGGACTGGTGCGCAGGTCGCGGGCCCGGTGCCGCTGCCCACTGAGAAGAACGTGTACTGCGTCATCCGCTCGCCGCACAAGTACAAGGACTCGCGCGAGCACTTCGAGATGCGCACTCACAAGCGTCTGATCGACATCCTCGACCCCACGCCGAAGACGGTTGACTCGCTGATGCGTCTCGACCTGCCGGCGGGCGTCGACATCGAGATCAAGCTCTGAGAGGCGCACCGAAGATGGCTAAGCAGATTAAGGGCATCCTGGGCGAGAAGCTCGGCATGACCCAGGTCTGGGACGAGAACAACCGGGTCGTCCCGGTGACCGTCGTCAAGGCCGGGCCGAATGTCGTGACCCAGGTCCACACCGCCGACAGCCCGGCCGGCTACGACGCCGTCCAGATCGGCTTCGGCGAGATCGACCCCCGCAAGGTGAACAAGCCCCTCCAGGGCCACTTCGCCAAGGCCGGTGTCACCCCGCGTCGCCACCTGGTCGAGCTGCGTACCTCGGACGCGTCCGAGTACACCCTGGGCCAGGAGATCACCGCCGAGACCTTCGAGGCGGGTGTCAAGGTCGACGTGACCGGCACCTCCAAGGGCAAGGGCTTCGCCGGTGTCATGAAGCGCCACAACTTCCGTGGTCTCGGCGCCGGTCACGGCACCCAGCGCAAGCACCGCTCGCCCGGTTCCATCGGTGGCTGCGCCACCCCGGGCCGCGTGTTCAAGGGCCTGCGCATGGCGGGTCGGATGGGCCACGAGCGCGTGACCACCCAGAACCTGACCGTTCACGCGGTCGACGCGGAGAAGGGTCTGCTGCTCATCAAGGGCGCGATCCCGGGCCCGAACGGCGGCCTCGTCCTCGTCCGCACCGCGGCGAAGGGGCTGTGAGAGAGATGACCAGCATTGACATCCTGTCGCCGGCCGGCGACAAGGCCGGCAGCCTCGAGCTGCCCGCCGAGATCTTCGACGCCAAGGTCAGCATCCCGCTGATGCACCAGGTCGTCGTGGCGCAGCTCGCTGCGGCCCGTCAGGGCACCCACAAGGCCAAGAACCGCGGCGAGGTCCGTGGCGGCGGCAAGAAGCCGTACCGCCAGAAGGGCACCGGTCGCGCCCGCCAGGGCTCGACCCGCGCGCCGCAGTTCACCGGCGGTGGCGTGGTCCACGGCCCGGTGCCGCGCGACTACTCGCAGCGGACCCCGAAGAAGATGATCGCCGCCGCCCTGCGCAGCGCGCTCACCGACCGGGCCCGCCACGAGCGCATCCACGTCGTCACCGGCGTGACCGCGACCGAGGCTCCGTCGACCAAGGCCGCCAAGGCTCTGTTCGGCAAGATCTCCGAGCGCAAGAACCTCCTCCTGGTGGTCGAGCGCGAGGACGAGCTGGGCATCCTGTCCGCTCGCAACCTGGCGAACGTGCACATCCTGGACGCCGGCCAGCTGAACACCTACGACGTGCTCGTCTCCGACGATGTGGTCTTCACCCAGGCCGCCTTCGAGCGTTTCGTGGCCGGTCCGGCCGCGTCCGCCAAGGCCGTTGCTGCTGAGGGCGAGCTCGAAGGGACTGCCGCCTGATGAGCGAGATCACCTCCAAGACGTTCACGGACCCCCGTGACGTCCTGATCAAGCCGGTTATCTCGGAGAAGAGCTACTCGCTCCTCGACGAGAACAAGTACACGTTCGTCGTGGCTCCCGGTGCCAACAAGACCCAGATCAAGCAGGCCGTCGAGTCGGTCTTCTCGGTCAAGGTCGAGGCCGTGAACACGCTGAACCGCCAGGGCAAGCGCAAGCGCTCCCGCACCGGTTTCGGCAAGCGCAAGGACACCAAGCGCGCGATCGTGACGCTGGCCGAGGGCAACCGCATCGACATCTTCGGTGGTCCGGTCGCCTGACCCTCGGGTCAGGGACTGCGATCGTCGTAAAGGACGAGGACAGAAATGGGTATCCGCAAGTACAAGCCGACTACGCCGGGCCGTCGTGGCTCCAGCGTGGCCGACTTCGTCGAAATCACGCGGTCCACGCCGGAGAAGTCGCTGGTTCGCCCGCTGCACAGCAAGGGCGGCCGTAACAACGCCGGTCGTGTCACCGCTCGCCACCAGGGTGGCGGTCACAAGCGCGCCTACCGTCTGATCGACTTCCGTCGTCACGACAAGGACGGCGTGCCGGCCAAGGTCGCTCACATCGAGTACGACCCCAACCGCACCGCGCGCATCGCGCTCCTGCACTACGCGGACGGCGAGAAGCGCTACATCATCGCCCCCCGCGGCGTCGCGCAGGGTGACCGGATCGAGAACGGCGCTGGCGCCGACATCAAGCCGGGCAACAACCTGCCGCTGCGCAACATCCCGGTCGGTACCACCATCCACGCGGTGGAGCTCCGTCCCGGCGGTGGCGCCAAGCTGGCCCGTTCCGCGGGTTCCGGCATTCAGCTGCTCGCCCGTGAGGGTCGCATGGCGCACCTGCGCATGCCCTCCGGTGAGATCCGCCTGGTCGACGCGCGCTGCCGCGCGACCGTCGGCGAGGTCGGCAACGCCGAGCAGTCGAACATCAACTGGGGCAAGGCCGGCCGTATGCGCTGGAAGGGCGTCCGCCCGACCGTGCGTGGTGTGGCCATGAACCCGATCGACCACCCGCACGGTGGTGGTGAGGGTAAGACCTCCGGTGGTCGCCACCCGGTCTCGCCGTGGGGCAAGCCCGAGGGCCGCACCCGTCGCCCGAACAAGGCGTCGGACAAGCTCATCGTGCGCCGCCGCAAGACCAACAAGAAGCGCTAGGAGCAGGTCAGATGCCGCGCAGTCTCAAGAAGGGCCCCTTCATCGACGACCACCTTCAGAAGAAGGTGGACGTGCAGAACGAGGCGGGCACGCAGAACGTCATCAAGACCTGGTCCCGTCGTTCCGTGATCTCCCCGGCCATGCTCGGCCACACGATCGCGGTTCACGATGGCCGCAAGCACGTCCCGGTGTTCGTCACCGAGTCGATGGTCGGCCACAAGCTCGGCGAGTTCGCTCCCACGCGCACCTTCAAGGGGCACGTGAAGGAAGACCGCAAGTCGAAGCGTCGCTAATCGCTTCCGAGCTGTAGCGCCAGAACGACAAAGTGACTTACTCCATTAAGGGGACAACCATGGAAGCCAGGGCCCAGGCGCGGTACATCCGCGTCACGCCCATGAAGGCCCGCCGCGTGGTGGACCTCATCCGTGGCCTGCCGGCCACGGAGGCCCAGGCGGTCCTGCGTTTCGCTCCGCAGGCTGCCACCGTGCCGGTCGGCAAGGTGCTCAACAGCGCCATCGCCAACGCCGCGCACAACTACAACCACTCCAACGTGGACGACCTCTACATCTCCGAGGCGTACGTTGACGAGGGTCCGACCCTGAAGCGGTTCCGTCCGCGCGCCCAGGGCCGTGCCTACCGGATCCGCAAGCGGACCAGCCACATCACCGTGGTCGTCAGCAGCAAGGAAGGGACCCGGTAATGGGCCAGAAGGTTAACCCGCACGGGTTCCGCCTCGGCATCAGCACGGACTTCAAGTCCCGCTGGTACGCCGACAAGCTGTACAAGGACTACGTCAAGGAAGACGTCGCGATCCGCCGTCTCATGACGAAGGGCATGGAGCGCGCCGGCATCTCGAAGGTTGAGATCGAGCGCACCCGTGACCGCGTCCGCGTGGACATCCACACCGCCCGTCCGGGCATCGTGATCGGCCGCCGCGGCGCGGAGGCCGACAAGATCCGGGGCAACCTGGAGAAGCTGACCGGCAAGCAGGTCCAGCTGAACATCCTCGAGGTCAAGAACCCCGAGCTGGACGCCCAGCTCGTGGCTCAGGGCGTCGCGGAGCAGCTGTCCTCCCGCGTCTCCTTCCGTCGCGCCATGCGCAAGAGCATGCAGTCGACCATGAAGGCCGGCGCCAAGGGCATCAAGGTCCAGTGCTCCGGTCGTCTCGGCGGCGCCGAGATGAGCCGTTCGGAGTTCTACCGCGAAGGCCGTGTGCCGCTGCACACCCTGCGCGCGAACGTCGACTACGGCTTCTTCGAGGCCAAGACCACCTTCGGCCGCATCGGCGTGAAGGTCTGGATCTACAAGGGCGACGTCAAGAACATCGCCGAGGTCCGCGCTGAGAACGCCGCTGCCCGCTCCGGCAACCGCCCGGCCCGTCCCGAGGGTGGTCGTCCCGCCCGCGGTGGCGAGCGCCGCGGTGGCGAGCGCGGTGGCCGCGGCCGTCGTCCGGCCGCCGCTGCTGCCGAGGCCCAGGCCCCGGCTGCCGCCGCGACCGAGGCTCCGGCTGCTGAGAACACCGGAACGGAGGCCTGACCCCCATGCTGATCCCCCGTCGGGTCAAGCACCGCAAGCAGCACCACCCGAAGCGCCGCGGCGCGGCCAAGGGTGGCACCGAGCTGGCGTTCGGCCAGTTCGGCATCCAGGCCGTGACCCCGGCCTACGTGACGAACCGTCAGATCGAGTCCGCTCGTATCGCGATCACCCGTCACATCCGTCGTGGCGGCAAGGTCTGGATCAACATCTACCCGGACCGCCCGCTCACCAAGAAGCCGGCCGAGACCCGCATGGGTTCCGGTAAGGGTTCGCCGGAGTGGTGGATCGCGAACGTGCACCCGGGTCGGGTCATGTTCGAACTGTCGTACCCGAACGAGAAGATTGCCCGCGAGGCGCTCACGCGTGCCGCGCACAAGCTTCCGATGAAGTGCCGGATCGTTCGGCGCGAGGACGGTGAGAGCTGATGTCGGCCGCTACCAAGGCTGCTGAGCTTCGCGAGCTGGACAACGAGGCGCTCGTTGCCAAGCTGCGTGAGGCCAAGGAGGAGCTGTTCAACCTCCGCTTCCAGGCGGCGACCGGGCAGCTCGACAACCACGGACGGCTCCGGCTGGTCCGTAAGGACATCGCGCGGATCTACACCCTGATGCGCGAGCGCGAGCTGGGCATCGAGACGGTGGAGAACGCCTGATGACTGAGAACACCAACGAGACGCGCGGTTTCCGCAAGACCCGTGAGGGTCTCGTCGTCAGCGACAAGATGGACAAGACCGTCGTCGTCGCCGTCGAGGACCGCGTCAAGCACGCGCTGTACGGCAAGGTCATCCGCCGTACCAACAAGCTGAAGGCGCACGACGAGCAGAACGCGTGCGGTGTCGGCGACCGTGTCCTCCTGATGGAGACCCGGCCGCTGTCCGCGACGAAGCGCTGGCGCGTCGTCGAGATCCTCGAGAAGGCCAAGTAACAAGGTTGTTCGCGGTACGGCCGTATGTGCACCAGGCCCGCAAGGGCGCGGGTGTGAGCAGCGGCCGGCCCGTCAACACTTGTTGACGATCAGGAGAATGCTGTGATCCAGCAGGAGTCGCGACTGCGCGTCGCCGACAACACGGGTGCCAAGGAGATTCTCTGCATCCGCGTTCTCGGTGGCTCCGGTCGCCGCTACGCCGGTATCGGCGACGTCATCGTCGCCACCGTCAAGGACGCGATCCCCGGCGGTTCGGTGAAGAAGGGCGACGTCGTCAAGTGCGTCGTCGTTCGCACCGTCAAGGAGCGCCGCCGTCCGGACGGCTCGTACATCCGTTTCGACGAGAACGCCGCTGTCGTTCTCAAGAACACCGATGGCGACCCCCGCGGTACCCGCATCTTCGGCCCGGTGGGCCGCGAGCTGCGCGACAAGAAGTTCATGAAGATCATCTCGCTGGCGCCGGAGGTGCTCTGACCCATGGCGAACAGCATGAAGATCAAGAAGGGTGACCTGGTCCAGGTCATCACCGGCAAGGACAAGGGCAAGCAGGGCAAGGTCATTCAGGCCATGCCGGCTGAGAACAAGGTCCTCGTCGAGGGTGTCAACCGGGTCAAGAAGCACACCAAGCCGGGCCCCGGCACCCAGGGTGGCATCGTGACCGTCGAGGCCCCGGTGCACGTCTCCAACGTCCAGCTGGTCGTGGAGAAGGACGGCAAGAAGGTCGTTACCCGCGTCGGCTACCGCTTCGACGACCAGGGCAACAAGATCCGCGTTGCCAAGCGGACGGGTGAGGACATCTGATGTCTGAGACGACTGTTGAGAAGGTGGCCCCCCGCCTCAAGGAGAAGTACCTCTCCGAGGTCAAGGGCCAGCTGAACGAGCAGTTCTCGTACGAGAACGTCATGCTGATCCCCGGCCTGGTCAAGGTCGTGGTCAACATGGGTGTCGGCGAGGCTGCCCGTGACAGCAAGCTGATCGAAGGTGCCATCAAGGACCTGACCGCGATCACCGGTCAGAAGCCGGCCGTCACCAAGGCCCGCAAGTCCATCGCGCAGTTCAAGCTGCGCGAGGGCCAGCCGATCGGCGCCCACGTCACCCTCCGTGGTGACCGCATGTGGGAGTTCGTGGACCGTCTGGTGTCGCTGGCTCTGCCGCGTATCCGTGACTTCCGCGGCCTCTCGCCGAAGCAGTTCGACGGCCGTGGCAACTACACCTTCGGTCTGACCGAGCAGGTCATGTTCCACGAGATCGACCAGGACAAGGTCGACCGTCAGCGCGGTATGGACATCACCGTCGTGACCACCGCTCAGACCGACGATGAGGGCCGGGCGCTGCTGCGCGCTCTGGGCTTCCCGTTCAAGGAGGCGTGAGCCATGGCGAAGAAGGCCCTGATCGCTAAGTCCGAGCGCAAGCCGAAGTTCGGCGTCCGGGCGTACACCCGGTGCCAGCGCTGCGGCCGTCCGCACTCGGTGTACCGCAAGTTCGGCCTGTGCCGTGTGTGCCTCCGTGAGATGGCCCACCGCGGCGAGCTGCCGGGCGTGACCAAGAGCTCCTGGTAATCACTTACCGGCTGCTCTGAACAGCGAAGCAGTGTGCCCGACCCCCGGCTTTTGGAGTCCCGAGAGGGATCCCGTAAGGTTGTGGGGTCGGGCCCCTGCCGCGGCGTCTTTTCCGGGCGTTCCGTGGCTCTCTGAGTGAGGGCTCGCACAACCCAGTCTTACTACGTCGTAGGTCCCCTGCGCTTGTGCCCCTTTCGCACTCTTTCGCGAGTGCGCGGAGGGGGACCTGGTGCGGAGAAACCACGGCGAGAGAGGCCTGAGGCCACCATGACCATGACCGACCCGATCGCAGACATGCTCACTCGTCTGCGCAACGCGAACTCGGCGTACCACGACTCCGTCGTGATGCCGTCGAGCAAGATCAAGGCGCACGTCGCCGAGATCCTGCAGCAGGAGGGTTACATCTCCTCCTACAAGGTTGAGGACCCCGCCGAGAACGAGGTTGGCAAGAAGCTGACCATCGAGCTCAAGTTCGGTCCGAACCGTGAGCGCTCCATCGCCGGCATCAAGCGCATCAGCAAGCCGGGTCTGCGTGTTTACGCAAAGTCCACCAACCTGCCGAAGGTTCTCGGCGGCCTGGGCGTGGCGATCATCTCCACGTCCTCCGGCCTCCTGACCGACAAGCAGGCCGCCAAGAAGGGCGTAGGCGGAGAAGTTCTCGCCTACGTCTGGTAATTCGGGAAACGGAGGTACAGCAATGTCGCGCATTGGACGGCTGCCCATCCAGGTTCCCGCTGGTGTGGACGTCACCATCGACGGCCAGACGGTCTCGGTGAAGGGCCCCAAGGGCACCCTCACCCACGTCGTCGCCGCGCCGATCGAAATCGGCAAGGGCGAGGACGGCTCTCTGGTCGTCACCCGCCCGAACGACGAGCGTCAGTCGAAGGCCCTGCACGGCCTGTCGCGCACGCTGGTGGCGAACATGATCACCGGCGTGACCGCGGGCTACCGCAAGTCGCTGGAGATCAGCGGTGTCGGTTACCGAGTCACGGCGAAGGGCTCCAACATGGAGTTCGCGCTGGGCTACAGCCACCCGATTCTGGTCGAGGCGCCGGAGGGCATCTCCTTCGTCGTCGAGTCGCCCACCAAGTTCCACGTGGACGGCACCGACAAGCAGAAGGTCGGCGAGGTCGCCGCGAAGATCCGCAAGCTGCGCAAGCCCGACCCGTACAAGGCCAAGGGCGTCAAGTACGCGGGCGAGGTCATCCGCCGCAAGGTCGGAAAGAGTGGTAAGTAAGCGATGAGCGTCTCTGTCAAGATCGGCAAGGGCAACGCCTACAAGAACGCCGCCCGCAAGCGCCGCGCCATTCGCGTTCGCAAGCGCGTCGTCGGCACCGAGGTGCGTCCGCGCCTCGTCGTGACGCGTTCGAACCGCCACATGGTCGCCCAGGTCATCGACGACGCCAAGGGTCACACCCTGGCGTCGGCGTCCACCCTCGACGTGTCCATCAAGGGCACCGAGGGCGACAAGACCGAGCTGGCCAAGAAGGTCGGAAGCCTGGTCGCCGAGCGCGCCAAGGCTGCCGGCGTCGAGTCGGTCGTCTTCGACCGCGCGGGCAACCGGTACGCCGGCCGCATCGCCGCTCTGGCGGACGCGGCCCGCGAGGCCGGGCTCGACTTCTAAGCCGCTCGTCGACTCTGTCGGCGGACGTAAACGAGAGAGGTAATTCCAATGGCTGGACCCCAGCGCCGCGAAGGCGGCGCCGGTCGCGGCACGGGTGGCGAGCGGCGCGACCGTAAGCGCGACGAGCGGGGCGGCGCCCCGGTCGCCGAGAAGACTGCTTACGTCGAGCGCGTCGTCGCGATCAACCGTGTCGCCAAGGTTGTCAAGGGTGGTCGTCGCTTCAGCTTCACCGCGCTGGTCGTGGTGGGCGACGGTGACGGCACCGTGGGTGTCGGTTACGGCAAGGCGAAGGAGGTTCCGGCCGCCATCGCCAAGGGCGTTGAGGAGGCCAAGAAGAACTTCTTCAAGGTCCCCCGTATCCAGGGCACCATCCCGCACCCCATCCAGGGTGAGAAGGCCGCCGGCGTCGTGCTGCTGAAGCCGGCGTCCCCCGGTACCGGTGTTATCGCCGGTGGCCCGGTGCGTGCCGTCCTGGAGTGCGCCGGCGTTCACGACATCCTGTCGAAGTCGCTCGGCTCGGACAACGCGATCAACATCGTGCACGCCACCGTGGCCGCTCTGAAGGGCCTCGTGCGCCCCGAGGAGATCGCCGCCCGTCGTGGCCTGCCCCTGGAGGACGTGGCCCCGGCCGCTCTGCTCCGGGCCCGTGCGGCTGGGGTGAGCGCCTGATGGCTCGCCTGAAGGTCACCCAGACCAAGTCGTACATCGGTAGCAAGCAGAACCACCGTGACACCCTGCGTTCGCTCGGCCTGAAGCGGCTGAACGACACCGTGGTGAAGGAGGACCGCCCGGAGATCCGCGGCATGGTCCACACCGTTCGTCACCTCGTCACGGTCGAGGAGGTGGACTGAAATGGCGGACAACTCGCCGATCAAGATCCACAACCTGCGTCCGGCGCCCGGCGCCAAGACCGACAAGATCCGCGTCGGTCGTGGTGAGGGCTCCAAGGGTAAGACCGCAGGTCGTGGTACCAAGGGCACCAAGGCCCGCTACCAGGTTCCGGAGCGCTTCGAGGGTGGCCAGATGCCGCTCCACATGCGCCTCCCGAAGCTGAAGGGCTTCAAGAACCCGGCCCACAAGCAGTTCCAGGTCGTGAACCTGGACCGCCTGGCCGAGCTCTACCCGAACGGTGGCGAGGTCACCGTTGCCGACCTGGTCGCCAAGGGCGCCGTTCGCAAGAACGAGCTCGTCAAGGTTCTCGGCCAGGGCGAGATCTCGGTCGCGCTGCAGGTGACGGTCGACGCCGTCTCCGGCTCCGCCACCGAGAAGATCACCGCCGCCGGCGGCTCGGTCACCGAGCTGCTGTGACGTCGCTGATCTGACGCACGGACAGAAACCGGGCCCCGCATTCCTCTTGAGAAAGAGGAGGCGGGGCCCGGCTCCGTTTCCGGTCCGGACGGACTTGAACACCTGTGCTGGATTTGTGTGTCAAACCCGGGCAAGCCGTACCCCATGCGTGGGGGAGCGGCAGCGTGCGCTTCTGCGGAGCGCCCGGGCACTGTTAGAGTCCGTGAAGTTCCCTTTCCCCACATCAGGACCGACCCTTCCGCCGACGACGCGCGGGAGGCGCAGGAGGCACCGTGCTCAGTGCGTTCGCGCGGGCGTTCCAGACGCCCGACCTGCGCAAGAAGCTGCTGTTCACGCTGGGCATCATGGTGCTGTTCCGGCTGGGCGCCCACATTCCGATGCCCGGGATCAACTTCGAGGCCGTGCACGCGTGCGTGAGCGGTCAGAAGGAGGGCCTGTTCGGGCTGGTCAACCTGTTCAGCGGCAACGCGCTGCTGCAGCTGACCATTTTCGCGCTCGGCATCATGCCGTACATCACGGCCAGCATCATCCTGCAGTTGCTCACCGTGGTCATTCCGCGGCTGGAGGCCCTGAAGAAGGAGGGGCAGTCCGGCCAGGCGAAGATCACCCAGTACACCCGCTACCTGACCATCGCGCTGGCGGTGCTGCAGGGCACCGGCATCCTCGCGACCGCGTCCAGCGGCGCGCTCTTCTCCGGTTGCGCGCAGGGCGGGAACATCGTTCCCGACACCTCGATCTTCCGGATCGCCACCATGGTCATCATCATGACCGCCGGCACCACCGTGATCATGTGGCTGGGTGAGCTGATCACCGACCGCGGCATCGGCAACGGCATGTCGATCCTGATCTTCACCTCCATCGCGGCCGGCTTCCCCGGCTCGATGTGGGCCATCAAGGGCTCCGGCAAGCTGCTGGACGGCTGGGGCGAGTTCGCCGCGGTCATCCTGGTCGGCATCATCGTGGTCTGCCTGGTCATCTTCGTCGAGCAGGCCCAGCGCCGGATCCCGGTCCAGTACGCGAAGCGGATGATCGGTCGCCGGGCGTTCGGCGGCACCTCGACCTACATCCCGTTGAAGGTCAACCAGGCCGGTGTGATCCCGGTCATCTTCGCCTCCTCGCTGCTGTACATCCCGGCGCTGGTGGTGCAGCTGACCAACTCGCAGGCGGGCTGGGCGATCTGGATCAAGAACCACTTCATCAAGGGTGACCACCCGATCTACATGGCCACCTACTTCGTGCTGATCGTGTTCTTCGCGTTCTTCTACGTCGCCATCTCCTTCAACCCCGAAGAAGTTGCCGACAATATGAAGAAGTATGGTGGGTTCATCCCGGGCATCCGGGCCGGCCGACCGACGGCCGAGTACCTGAACTACGTGCTCACCCGCATCACGTGGCCGGGTTCGCTGTACCTGGGCCTGATCGCGTTGATCCCGATGGTCGCCCTCGTCGCCTTCGGGCAGCAGACCAACTTCCCGTTCGGCGGCACCTCCGTGCTCATCGTCGTCGGCGTCGGACTCGAAACTGTGAAGCAGATCGAGAGCCAGCTCCAGCAGCGCAATTACGAAGGGTTCCTCCGCTGATGCGTATCGTCCTCGTCGGACCCCCCGGGGCCGGGAAGGGTACTCAGGCGCACGTTCTGGCCAAGACCCTGTCCATTCCCCACATCTCCACCGGCGACCTCTTCCGTGCCAACATCAGCCAGGGCACCCCGCTGGGTGTCGAGGCGAAGTCCTACATGGACGCCGGGCGCCTGGTGCCCGACGAGGTCACCATCGGGATGGCCAAGGACCGCATGCTCCAGCCGGACGCCGCGGGCGGCTTCCTGCTGGACGGCTTCCCGCGCAACCTGGGCCAGGCGGAGGCGCTGGACGCCTTCCTGGCCGAGCAGGGCATCGCGCTGGACGGCGTGCTGGACCTGGAGGTCTCCGAGGACGAGGTCGTCAAGCGGATCGCCGGCCGCCGGCTGTGCCGCAAGGACGGCGCCCACGTGTTCCACGTGGTGTACAACCCGCCGAAGACCGAGGGCGTCTGCGACGAGTGCGGCGGCGAGCTGTACCAGCGCTCGGACGACACCGAGGAGGCCGTGCGGGTCCGGCTGGAGGAGTACCACTCCAAGACCGAGCCGATCATCGGCTACTACCAGGCGCAGGGCCTGCTGGTCACCATCCCGGCCCTGGGCAAGGTGGACGAGGTGACCGAGCGCGCGGTCGCCGCCCTGGAGCAGAAGAAGAACGCCTGACCCACCAGGCAGTGAGACGGCCGGGTCGCCCGAAAGCGGGCGGCCCGGCCGTCTCGGCGTCGTACGGTGGAAGGCAGTCCCAGATCAGAACGTGGAAGGCGTGGACCAGATGGAGATCAAGACCCCCGAGCAGATCGCCAAGATGCGGGCGGCCGGGCTGGTCGTCGCCGAGGCGCTGAAGGCGTGCCGCGAGGCCGTCGCCCCGGGGGTGACCACCGGCGAGCTGAACGACATCGCCGACCAGGTCATCACCAAGCACGGCGCCACGTCGAACTTCCGCGCCGACCACGGCGGCCTGTGGTTCCCGGGCGTGATCTGCGCCTCGGTGAACGAGGAGGTCGTGCACGGCATCCCCGGCGACAAGGTGCTGAAGGCCGGCGACCTGATCTCGATCGACTGCGGCGCGATCCTGGACGGCTGGCACGGCGACGCGGCGATCACCGTCGCGGTCGGCGCGACCGCCGACGAGAACCTGATGCTGTCGAAGGTCACCGAGGGCTCGATGTGGGCCGGCATCGCCCAGATGAAGAAGGGCAACCGGCTGGTCGACGTCTCCCGGGCGATCGAGGGCTTCATCCGCCGCCAGCCGCTGCCCCCGAAGGGCAAGTGGGGCATCACCGAGGGGTACGGCGGCCACGGCATCGGCACCGCCATGCACATGGAGCCGCACGTGCTGAACTACGTGGCCGGCCGCGGCAAGGGCCCGAAGCTGGTGCCCGGCACGGTGCTGGCGATCGAGCCGATGGTCTCGCTGGGCACCCCGCACACCGCGATCCTGGACGACGACTGGACGGTGGTCACCACCGACGGCACCTGGGCCTCGCACTGGGAGCACTCGGTGGCCGTCACCGAGCAGGGTCCGCTGGTGCTGACCGCCTTCGACGGCGGCAGGGCGGAGCTGGCGAAGCTGGGCGTCACCGCGGCGCCGGACCCGCTGGCCTGACCCCGCGGGGAGGCGCGCGGGACCGCCGATGATCTGAGGGACATCTCTCAAAGCGGCAGCTGAGGGCCTGGGGGTTTTGACCCCCGGGCCTTCTGTCCTATTTTCGTCAGCTGATACCCGCAGCTACTCCAGGAGAGACAGTGCTCAAGGGCTTCCGCGACTTCATGATGCGCGGCAACGTCATCGACATGGCCGTCGGTGTGGTCATCGGTGCCGCCTTCACCGGCGTCGTGACCGGCTTCGTGACCGCGTTCCTCACCCCGGTGCTGGGTGTGGTGGTCGGCGCGGCCGGCGACTTCAGCGCCTACAAGTTCTCGCTCGCGGGCGTGACCTTCCCGTACGGCCAGTTCCTGAACGTGCTGATCGCGTTCTTCCTGACCGCCGCGGTGCTCTACTTCTGCGTGGTGCTGCCGGTCTCCAAGGCCACCGCCCGGTACATGCCGAAGAAGCCCGCCACCCCGAAGCGGCCCTGCCCGGAGTGCCTGACCGACATCCCCGAGGCGGCCCGCCGCTGCTCGGCGTGCACCGCCGTGGTGGAGCCGGTGCTGCCCATCCAGGTGACGGCCAAGGGCTGAGATTTCGCTCCGGCGCGGTGCTTGGTTTACGATGGTGCGTCGGCTCACTCGTAGCGTGTTTCGGCACGCCCTCAACCCAGGAGAGTCCTCCGGGGAAGAGGTGAAGCCTGGTTCGCACGAGCGTTCCGCATACGGTAGCCGGACCCGAAGGGTGGATCTCGCAGTTCATGGCTAAGAAGCAAGGCGCCATTGAGATCGAGGGCACCGTGATCGAGTCTCTTCCGAACGCGATGTTCAAGGTCGAGCTGCAGAACGGTCACAAGGTCCTCGCGCACATCAGCGGCAAGATGCGCATGCACTACATCCGCATCCTCCCGGATGACCGGGTCGTGGTGGAGCTCAGCCCCTACGACCTGACCCGCGGCCGGATCGTCTACCGCTACAAGTAACAACCTCTCGCCCCGGGCGAGAGGCTTGCCAGATCGAGACCCCGGAGAACCTGGATCATGAAGGTCAAGCCGAGCGTCAAGAAGATCTGCGACAAGTGCAAGGTGATCCGCCGCCACGGCCGGGTCATGGTGATCTGCGACAACCTGCGCCACAAGCAGCGCCAGGGCTGATCACTCCCCAGCATTTCTCGTAGTACCTTCGCGCGACGCGCACCAACGTCATACGCGGGCCGCCCGATCCGTCCGACCAGGACGGACTGCCACCCCCGGTCAGAGGCCGGGGCTCCCTGTCGAGAGACAGCGAGTAGGCGGCACGTCAGACCTCTGAAGAACCACAGGAGCCATGAATGGCACGCCTCGCCGGCGTTGATCTCCCCCGCGAAAAGCGGATCGAGATCGCCCTCACGTACGTCTACGGCATCGGCCGTACCCGCGCCCAGCAGACCCTGGCCGAGACCGGTGTGAGCCCGGACGTCCGCGTCCGCGACATCTCCGAGGACGACCTCGTCAAGCTGCAGAAGTTCATCGACGCGAACTTCGAGGTCGAGGGTGACCTCCGCCGCGCCGTCGCCGCCGACATCCGCCGCAAGGTCGAGATCGGCTGCTACGAGGGTCTGCGTCACCGCCGTGGCCTGCCGGTCCGCGGCCAGCGCACCCACACCAACGCGCGTACCCGCAAGGGCCCGCGTCGCGCGATCGCCGGTAAGAAGAAGCCGGGCAAGAAGTAGTCCGTCCCGTCAACCGGACATCCCTCCGGCCCGCGGGATAGCGGACCGACCACCTCAGTAGGAGAACAGACTTATGCCCCCCAAGGGTCGTCAGGCTGCCGGCGCGAAGAAGATCCGCCGCAAGGAGAAGAAGAACGTCGCTCACGGGCACGCCCACATCAAGAGCACGTTCAACAACACCATCGTTTCGATCACCGACCCCTCGGGCAACGTGATCTCCTGGGCCTCCGCCGGCCACGTCGGTTTCAAGGGCTCGCGCAAGTCCACCCCGTTCGCCGCGCAGATGGCCGCCGAGGCCGCTGCCCGTCGCGCGCAGGAGCACGGCATGCGCAAGGTCGACGTCTTCGTGAAGGGTCCGGGCTCCGGCCGCGAGACCGCGATCCGTTCGCTCCAGGCCACCGGCCTGGAGGTCGGCTCGATCCAGGACGTCACCCCCACCCCGCACAACGGCTGCCGTCCGCCGAAGCGCCGCCGCGTTTGATCCGGCGCCTTCACAGGCACTGCGGGTAGCGTTTTAAACCTGGTACGGGGTCCCGTTCTGAACGGGACCCCGTACGCTTGAGTTCTGTCGGCATCAAATAGTGGGTGCCGAAGACAACTGGAGGATCCAGAACATGCTGATCGCTCAGCGTCCTTCGCTGACCGAAGAGGTTGTCGACGAGTTCCGCTCGCGGTTCGTCATCGAGCCGCTGGAGCCGGGCTTCGGCTACACCCTCGGCAACTCGCTCCGTCGCACGCTCCTCTCCTCGATCCCGGGTGCCGCTGTCACCAGCATCCGCATCGACGGCGTCCTGCACGAGTTCACCACCGTGCCGGGTGTCAAGGAGGACGTCACCGACCTCATCCTGAACATCAAGCAGCTGGTCGTCTCCTCGGAGCACGACGAGCCGGTCGTGATGTACCTGCGCAAGCAGGGCCCGGGTGTGGTCACCGCCGCCGACATCGCGCCCCCGGCCGGTGTCGAGGTGCACAACCCCGAGCTGGTCCTCGCCACCCTGAACGGCAAGGGCAAGCTGGAGATGGAGCTGACCGTCGAGCGCGGTCGCGGCTACGTCTCCGCCGTGCAGAACAAGGCCTCCGGCCAGGAGATCGGCCGCATCCCGGTCGACTCGATCTACAGCCCCGTGCTGAAGGTCACCTACAAGGTCGAGGCCACCCGTGTCGAGCAGCGCACCGACTTCGACAAGCTGATCGTCGACGTCGAGACCAAGCCCGCCATGCGTCCGCGCGACGCGATGGCGTCGGCCGGCAAGACCCTGGTCGAGCTGTTCGGCCTGGCCCGCGAGCTGAACGTCGACGCCGAGGGCATCGACATGGGTCCGTCCCCGACGGACGCCGCCCTGGCCGCGGACCTGGCGCTGCCGATCGAGGAGCTGGAGCTCACCGTCCGCTCCTACAACTGCCTCAAGCGCGAGGGCATCCACACCGTGGGTGAGCTCGTCGCCCGCTCGGAGGCCGACCTGCTCGACATCCGCAACTTCGGTGCGAAGTCGATCGACGAGGTCAAGGCGAAGCTGGCCGGCATGGGCCTGGCCCTCAAGGACAGCCCGCCCGGGTTCGACCCGACCGCTGCCGCCGACGCCTTCGGCGCCGACGACCTGGACGACCAGGGCTACGCGGAGACCGAGCAGTACTGAGTTTTGGCACCGGGGGCGGTTCCCAGCGGACCGCCCCCGGCACCATGAAAAGTCGTACGGACGCGGTGTCCGTACGCCCGCTGCGGTACCTGGTACGGCCGTAGTCGGAGATTCGAGGAGCGAAACATGCCCCGTCCCACCAAGGGTGCCCGTCTCGGCGGCGGCCCGTCCCACGAGCCGCTGCTGCTGGCCGGCCTGGCCCGCGAGCTGTTCCAGTACGGCCGCATCACCACCACCGAGGCCAAGGCCCGCCGCCTGCGCCCGCTGGCGGAGAAGCTGATCACCAAGGCGAAGAAGGGCGACATCCACAACCGTCGCCTGGTGCGCAAGACCATCACCGACGTGTCGGTCCTGCACACCCTCTTCACCGAGATCGCCCCGCGGTTCGAGAACCGCCCCGGCGGTTACACCCGCATCACCAAGATCGGCTCCCGTCGTGGCGACAACGCCCCGATGGCCGTGATCGAGCTGGTCGAGGGCGAGATCGCCACCAAGGCGACCGTCGCCGAGGCCGAGGCCGCTGCCAAGCGCGCCGTCAAGGAGGCCGAGCAGGCCGCCGAGACCAAGGCCGACGAGGCCGAGACCACCGAGGCCTGAGCCTCATAGGTCCGTGACCGGGCCCGCTCTCCCGTTCGCCGGGGGAGCGGGCCCGTTCGCATCTCAGCTGCGAGACAGGGGAGTTGGAGTGAACGACTGCGCGGAGCAGCCGCCGGTCAAGGACGGCCCGGCCGACGGGCACACCCGGATCAGGCTGGACCTGGCGTACCACGGCGCGGAGTTCTCCGGCTGGGCCCGGCAGCGCGGCCGGCGCACCGTCCAGGGCGAGCTGGAGGACGCGCTGCGGATCGTGACGCGCAGCGAGGAGACCTTCCCGCTGACGGTCGCCGGACGCACCGACGCCGGCGTGCACGCGCGCGGGCAGGTCGCGCACGTCGACCTGCCGGACGAGCTGTGGGCGGCGCACGGCGAGAAGCTGCTGCGCAGGCTGGCCGGGCGGCTGCCGGCGGACGTCCGGGTGTACCGGCTGTCGGAGGCGCCGCACGGCTTCGACGCCCGGTTCGCGGCGATCTGGCGGCGCTACGCGTACCGGGTCGCCGACCACCAGGGCGGCGTCGACCCGCTGCTGCGCGGGCACGTGCTGTGGCACGACCGGCCGCTCGACCTGGAGAAGATGAACGCCGCGGCCGCGCTGCTGGTGGGGGAGCACGACTTCGCCGCCTACTGCAAGAAGCGCGAGGGCGCGACCACCATCCGCACCCTGCTGGAGGTCCACTGGGACCGGGTGCCGATCGACCCGTACGCGGCCCAGGAGGGCTCGCTGGCGGTGGCGACCGTGCGGGCGGACGCGTTCTGCCACAACATGGTGCGCTCGCTGGTCGGCGCGATGCTCCTGGTCGGCGACGGCCACCGCCCGGTCGAGTTCCCGGGCGAGGTGCTGGCCGGCGGCGTCCGCAACTCCGCGGTCAACGTCATCCGGCCGCACGGCCTGACGCTGGAGGAGGTCGGCTACCCGGAGGACGCGCTGCTCGCGGAACGCAACCGCGCTGCGCGGCGGCTGCGGACGCTGGGCGGGGATTCCGCGGAGGGCGCCGCCGGCGGTGCTTCGGGCGGATCGGCCTGAGGTTGCCGTTCCCCTTCGGGGCAGCGTGGGACAGCCGGGGAGGCCGCCGCGGGTGCCTCGGCTTGTGCGCTGGGCTGATCTGATCGGGATTGCCCTTCCGCTTCGCGCAGTTCCCCGCGCCCCTGCGGGGCGCGGGGGCGCGGGGAACTGCAGGCCGGGGCGCGGGGCGGCGTTGCGGTGGGGGTGCTCGGGGGGGTGGGCGGGGCGGGGGGGTAA
>NZ_JBSGDD010000093.1:0-27206 GCF_053602195.1 Kitasatospora sp. NPDC004531
GAACACCCAGCGCGGACCCGTACCCGGTGTCCGCATGCTGGACGGTCCGGCGTGCAGGTCACGATGCCGAGCGAGCCTCACAGGGCGGCACGGGAGGGCGGCCCGGCCGACGCGCCGTCAGCCCTCCGGCAGCGGCAGCGCCTCGGCCAGCTCGGCGACCGCCGCCGGCTCGCCCTGCACCGTCACCGCCGCCTTCGCGCCGCGCCCGAACAGGAACAGCACCAGCTCGCCCGGCTCCCCGGTCACCGTCACCAGCGGCCGCTCGCCGCGACGGATCGTCACCTCCCGGCCGTCCGGGAGCGCCAGCCGCAGCGACACCGACGGACGCGACTCGCCGAGGCGCGCCGCCATCGGCACCCGCCGCCACAGCGCCTGCGCCAACTCCGGTGCCACCGGCTCCGGTTCGAACGGCACCGCGCGGCGGACGTCCTCCGCGTGCACGAAGTACTCCAGCAGGTTCGCCGCCTCGTCCACACCCGGCAGGTTGAACGGCGAGAGGGCCGGCGGCCCCGAGCGGAAGGACTTCACCAACTCCCCGTACGGGCGGGCCGCCGCGCGGTCCTGCACCCGCCGCGTCCAGCCCGCCAGCGGTCGCACCCTGATCCCGGCCGCCGCGTCCGGCCGGCCCTCCCGCACCACCAGGTGGGCCACCAGATCCCTGGTCAGCCACCCCTCGCACAGGGTCGGCCCGTCCGGGCCGGCCGCCGACAACAACTTGGAGAGGCGGGCACGCTCGGCCCGCGCAAGGCTCGACATGCCGCACAGCCTATGCGGCGCGCTCAGGCCTTGAACGTCAGCGCACAGGTGATCCCGCGCTCGCCCTGCTGGTAGAACTCCAGCGGCAGGCCGACCGAAGTCCCGTGCCGGGGGCCGCCGCCGGTGCGGGCCAGCGCCTGCTTGGTCGGCTCCTTGCACAGCTCCGTCATGCTGCGGTAGATCGCCAGCAGATCGGTCAGACCGTCCGGCAGCACCGCGTTGGCGATCGCCTCCGCGTCGTGCTGCTGCTCGCACGGGACGGCCGTGGGCTGCTGCACGTTGCTGAGCCTCGGTACCTGGAAGCACGTCCCCGGCGTGAAGTACGGGTACGGAACGACCTTGGACGGACTCGGTGAAGGTGCCGGGGAGGAACTGGCAGGGGGCGGCGGCGGAGCGGCGGCCGGCCGGTGCGGCTCCGGCCACAGCAGGACGGCCGCCACGGCGGCGAGCAGCACCGCCGCCACCGCTGCCAGAACCGCCTTCTGACGCCCGTTCATCCCGACTCCCTTGTTCCACCGCCATTGTGAGGGGCCGCAGGCAGCGGCGTCAGTCCTTTTCGGACATCTGTTTGCGAAGCCTTTGCATGCGGATCAGTAGGATGACCGGCCTGTTGTACAAGGTCGCCGAGGGAGGGCAACTGCCATGGGGGACAGCGGGTTTCGGGTGGAACCGGGCGCACTTGACCGATATGCGTCACTGCTCCAGGAACAGTCCGAACAGCTGAGCAGGATCGCGTCGGCCACCGCCGCGATCACCATCTCGTCCGATGCTTTCGGACACCTGCCGAACGCCCAGCACCTGGCGTCGGCGTACCAGGAGCACGCGAGCGCCAACCGGGAGAACCTCGGCGCGCTCGGCAGCGCGGTCGGTGGCACCTCGGACGGTCTGACGAGCGTCTCGCGGAACTACCAGGACCACGAGGAGTACGTGGTGCGCACGATGGGCGGTGCGCTGTAATGACGACAAGGCCGAGCACCCGGGTCAGCACGCCGCCGCCCCGTCCGCAGCCGCACCAGCAGCCGCCGGCGCAGCAGCCGCAGCACCCGCAGGGGCAGCAGCAACAGCCGTCCCACCAGCAGCAGCCGCAGCAGCAGCACCCGCAGGGGCAGCAGCAACAGCCGCAGCACCCGGGCGGCCAGCAGCAGGAGCCGCAGCACGGCAACGGCCAGCAGCAGCGGCCCGCGAACAACAACCCCGGCGAGGAGCCGGCCGACGGCGGGGACGGCCCGGTCGACCCGCGCGAGGGCTGGTTCTCGGGCCTGCTCCGGGAGGGCGCTTCGACCGCCGTCAACGGCCTGGCCCAGCGGGGCACCGACTGGGTGGGCAACAGGGTGTTCGGCCCCCGGGAGCCCGAGCCGGGCGCCGGCGCCTCCCCGTCGACCGGGCTGGACGGGGTCGGCGAGGGCGGTGCGGCCGGCGGCGAGGCCGGGGTCGGCGGCGCGGCGGGCGGCGGGCTCGGCGCGATCATCGGTGCGGCGGCCGCACAGGCCGGCGCCGCCGGCGTGGGCGGCTCGGGCCGGATCGGCCACGAGATGATCGCCTACGGCGAGGCGCCCCCCGGCATGCTGGACCGCCAGAGCAGCGCCTACGCCTGGGCGCACGCCCAGGTCGAGCAGGCGATGGCGAACCTCGACCCGGCCCAGCACCCGGACCGCAACGGCCTCGGCGGCATGCTCGACGAGGCGGTCGTCTGGGCGCTGGAGCAGTCCGGCCTGATGGACATGCTGGAGAAGGTCACCGGCAACCTCGCGGAGCTCAACGCGGCGGCCGAGGAGTGGCAGGCGCAGGCCCGCGCCGTGCACTCGGTCGCGGCCGAGCTGCGGGCCGGCGCGCAGCCGCTGTCCGAGGTGTGGGCGGGCAGCGCCAGCGACTCCTTCGGCGGTCACATGGGCGAGGTCGCGGACGCGCTCGACCAGACCGCCAAGGGCATGGAGCAGACCGCGCAGATCATCAACTCGGCGGCGCAGGAGTGCGCGATGGCCGAGGGCATGGTGATCGAGATCATCAGCGAGGCGATCGAGGCGCTGATCGTCTCGCTGGCCGCCGAGGCGGTGCTCGCGGTGGTCACCCTGGGCATCGGCCTGATCGCGGACGCGCTGATCACCGAGGCGGAGATCGCCGTCTTCGTCGCCCGGGTCGCCCGGGTCTCCACCCAGCTCGCGCAGAAGCTGGAGGAGCTGCTGAAGGCGGTGAAGGAGATGGGCGCGGCCGTCAAGGCCGTCCGCAACCTCAAGGGCATCAGCAACGCCCTGAGCTCGGTCAAGAAGGTCCAGCGGGTGGCCGGCGAGATCCGGCAGCTGGAGGAGGGCGAGAGCCGCATCGCCCAGGCCGCCAAGGCCCTCGACGGCAAGGTCACCGACTGGGGGAACAACCAGCTCCGGGATGCGCTGAGGATCGACGAGGACGACCCGGTGCAGCGCGGCGACGGCACCTGGAAGGGCAACCTGAAGGCCGCCGGGCAGTCCGCCTGGGCGGTCGGCAAGGAGGGCCTGACCAGCGACACCAACAAGGAAGCGATCAAGCAGGAACTCCTGCACGACGTGGGCCTGGCCCACGACCCGGCCCCCTACCGGGTCGACGAGTCGCGGATCGCGACCGCCTTCGGCTGACCGGCCCCGCCGCCGGAGCGACGGCGGGGCCCGGCCGCAGCCGCGGTCAGCGCCCCGCCGTCGCGTTGCGGAACGCCTCGCGCTCCTCGTCGGTCTGGAAGTCCAGGGCGATCCAGGAGCCGTCCGCGAACAGCAGGTCCTGCCGGGACGCCCAGACGTCGTTCGGGGTGTCCGGGCGCAACCACCAGCTGCCGAGCGGCAGTTCGTACAGCGGGACGGCCCGGTAGTGCCGGGTGGCCTCCAGGGTGCTCCAGCGGGCGAGGACCAGCAGGCGGCGGTCGGTCAGCAGCACCGTGAACAGGTCGTGGTCGGCGCGCAGCTTCTCGCCGGGCGTGGTGCGCACCGCCCGCCAGAACTGCCAGGCCGTGGTGCCCTTCTCGCCGTTCAGCGAGCCGCCGTGCAGCGGCCGGCGCAGCGCCCGGTAGGCGCGCCGGGTCAGCGACAGGCCGTAGGGGCGCAGCAGGTAGATCCTCGGCCAGAACAGGGTCACCAACCAGCGCGGCAGCAGGTGCAGCAGGAAGCCGAACCAGAGCCGGACGAAGAAGTTGTGGATCCAGGCCAGCGGGGCGTGGCTCGCGGCGCGGACGATGTCGCGGTCCCACCACAGCGGCGCGAGGCGGTCCAGCTTCATCGCCCAGGTGCCGAGCATCGGCTCGCCCGGGTGGAGGTGCTCGCCCGCCGTCCGCTGGAGCAGGTAGTGGCCGAACGCGGCGGTCGGCATCGGTTGTGCCTGGTACTGACTCACTCGGCAATTCCCCCATCGTGCAGAGCGGTTCTGCTTTTTGTCGGGGGTCAAACTACCGCCCGGGCGGGGTCGCCCGGGCGGGGCGTGGCGTCCTGCGAGAATGGACGGCATGTCGACCAACCCCGCCGCCCCCGGCAGCACCGACCTGGACCCGGCGATCGCGGCCCGCCTCAAGCGCACCCCGGACGGGCTGGTGCCCGCCGTCGCCCAGCAGTACGACACCGGCGAGGTGCTGATGCTCGGCTGGATGGACGACGAGGCGCTGCACCGCACCCTGACCACCGGCCGCTGCACGTACTGGAGCCGCAGCCGCAGCGAGTACTGGGTGAAGGGCGACACCTCCGGCCACTTCCAGCACGTCAAGCAGGTCGCCCTGGACTGCGACGGCGACACCGTGCTGGTGAAGGTGGACCAGGTCGGCGCGGCCTGCCACACCGGCGAGCGGACCTGCTTCGACGCCGACGTGCTGCCGCTGTCCCGCTAGCCTGTCCCCGACACGACCACCACAACCGATCGGTGCCCCATGGAACTTGAGGCTTTCCGCACGCTCGCCGCAGACACCCGGGTCATTCCCGTCACCCGCCGGCTCCTCGCGGACGGCCTCACCCCGATCGGCGTGTACCGCAGCCTGGCCGCCGAGCGGCCGGGGACGTTCCTGCTGGAGTCCGCCGAGCAGGGCAGCTGGGCCCGGTACTCGTTCGTCGGCGTGCGCTCCGGCGCGGTCCTGACGGTCGGCCCGGACGGCGGCGCGCGCTGGCTCGGCGAGCCGCCGGTCGGCATCCCGACCGCCGGCGACCCGCTGGAGGTGCTGCGCGCCACGCTGGCCGCCCTGCACACCCCCCGGCACCCGGACGACGGCCTGCCGCCGCTCACCGGCGGCCTGGTCGGCTACCTCGGCTACGACGTGGTCCGCCGCCTGGAGAACCTGCCGAACCACACCCCGGACGACCTGGGCCTGCCCGAGCTGACCCTGCTGCTGGCCACCGACCTGGCGGTGCTCGACCACGCCGACGGCACCGTGCTGCTGATCGCCAACGCCGTCAACCACAACGACCTGGCGACCGGCGTGGACGAGGCGCACGCCGACGCGGTGGCCCGGCTGGACGCGATGGAGGCCGACCTGCGCCGCCCCGTCGAGCCGGGCCTGGCCACCTGGACGCCGACCGAGGTGGACGCGCGTTCGCCGTTCGGCGGCGAGCCCTACCGCAAGGCGGTGGAGGTGGTGAAGGAGCGGATCCGGGCCGGCGAGGCGTTCCAGGTGGTGCCCTCGCAGCGCTTCGAGGCCCCGTGCGCGGCGTCCGCGCTGGACGTCTACCGCGTCCTGCGGACCACCAACCCCAGCCCGTACATGTACCTGTTCCGCTTCCCCGGCCCGGACGGCGGCACCGAGGGCGGCTTCGACGTGGTCGGCTCCAGCCCGGAGGCGCTGGTCAAGGTCGCCGAGGGCGAGGCGATGGTGCACCCGATCGCCGGCACCCGGCACCGGGGCGCCACCGCGCTGGAGGACGCCGAGCTGGCGGCCGAGCTGCTGGCCGACCCGAAGGAGCGGGCCGAGCACCTGATGCTGGTCGACCTGGGCCGCAACGACCTGGGCCGGGTCTGCGCGCCGGGCTCGGTCGAGGTGGTGGAGTTCATGGCGGTCGAGCGCTACAGCCACGTGATGCACATCGTCTCCACCGTCACCGGCAAGGTCGCCGAGGGCCGCAGCGCGCTCGACGTCCTCACCGCCTGCTTCCCGGCCGGCACGCTGTCCGGCGCGCCCAAGCCGCGCGCCATGCAGATCATCGAGGAACTGGAGCCGACCCGGCGCGGCCTGTACGGCGGCTGCGTCGGCTACCTGGACTTCGCGGGCGACTCGGACACCGCGATCGCGATCCGCACCGCGGTGATCCGCGACGACACCGCCTACGTCCAGGCGGGCGCAGGCGTGGTCGCCGACTCCGACCCGCACGCCGAGGACACCGAGTGCCGCAACAAGGCCGCAGCAGTCCTGCGGGCAGTCGCCGCCGCCAACACACTGCGCTGAGCCGGCGCGGTGCCTTGCCGGTCCGGGGTGAGGGGCGGTGGTGGGGGTTGGTGTGGGGTCGGGGACACTGGTGGGGTGAGTGAGACCCCCGCTGCCCCCACGTCCCGTGGCACCCTCGCGCTGATGCTGGTGCTGACCGCGCTCGGTGCCGCGCTGGTGCTGACCGCTGTCGGCCGGACCTGGGCGGAGGGGGTGGCGCCCGGGATGGGGGGACGGATCGCGATCTCCGCCTCGGGCAGCAAGCTGACCGGCCTGCCGACCGGCATGGCGCTGGTGGCGATGGCCGCCGCCGTCGCGGTGTTCGCGGTGCGCGGCCGGGCCCGGCTGCTGATGGGCGTGCTGACGGTGCTGGCGGGCGCGGGCGCGGTCGCCGGGGCGCTGATCGGACGCGCCGAGACGGCGGCCCTGCACGCCCTCGCCGCCGGGCAGCTCGGGCTGACCAGCGCGCACGCCGAGGAGATCACCCGCACCGGCTGGCCGTGGGTGGCGCTGGTGGGCGGGCTGCTGCTGGCCGCGGCGGGTGCGCTGACGGTCCGGTTCGGCCGGAACTGGCCCGCCATGGGCTCCCGTTACGAGGCCCCGACCCGCAAGCGTCCGACCGGGGCGGCCGGCGGCAGCCCCGCTGACCTGTGGAAGGCCCTGGACCGGGGCGAGGACCCCACCGGCTGAGTGTGCTCGGCACCACGGCGGCCCCCGCTTGGGGACGCCGTGTTGGGCCCGGCACAATGGAAGCGTCAACCCGTCGAGCGAACGCCCCCCAGGACCGCCCGACCGGGGCCCAGGTAGAACAAGGAGCAGCATCAAGATGGCTTCAGCAGCGCACGGCCACACTCCCGCCGCGTGGACCGGCGTGGTCATTTCCTTCGTCGGTTTCTGCGTGGCCGGCGTGGCCATGATCATGCCGAACGTCGTGCTGACCATCGCGGGCCTCGCCGTGGTCCTGATCGGCGGTGTGGTCGGCAAGGCGATGTCGATGGCAGGCATGGGCAAGCAGCCCAGCAAGAACTTCGCGCCCGCGTCCTCCGAGGAGCGCAGCGCGGTCACCGCGGCCTGACAATCGGCCGAGCACACGGTACGAACGGCGGGCCGCGCGCCCGCCGTTCGGCGTTCTCCGGGGCAGGCCCGGCAGAATCGTGCCCGTGAACGCTCCCTCCGCCCCGCAGCCCGCCGCCGACTCGGTGCCACGCCGGCTGGTCCGTCCGCTGGCGGCGCTGGTCGCGGTGGCGATGCCCACCGCGTTCGTCGGCGCCGTCGACCCCAACGCGCCCGGCCACTACCCGGTCTGCCCGGTGCTGCAGGCCACCGGCTGGTGGTGCCCCGGCTGCGGCGGCCTGCGCTGCGTGCACGCGCTGACCAGGGGCGACCTGCTGACCGCCGGCCACGACAACCTGCTGGTGCTGCTGCTGGCCCTGGCCGCGCTCGCGCTGTGGGTGCGCTGGACTGTGCGGGCGGTGCGCGGACTGCCCGCCGAGGTCCGGCTGACCGGCCGGCAGGCGGTGCTGCTGATGGTGCTGCTGGCCCTGTTCACGGTGGTCCGCAACCTGCCGATCGGCGCCGGACTGGCCCCGCCCGCCGTCTGACCGGCGGCTCCCGGCGGTCCGCAGAACGAGACGCACGCCGGACGGATGCGAAGTGCGCCCCCCGGGCCCGATACCATCGAATGGCCGGGGACGTGCACCTGTGTCCCCGGCCACACCAGCGAAACACGATGGGGGCGCACGCGTGACTGTGCTCGACGAGATCATCGACGGGGTCCGGCAGGACCTCGCCGAGCGACAGGCCCGGACCTCCCTGGACGAGCTCAAGGAGCTCGCCGCGAAGGCACCCGAGGCGAAGGACGGCGTGGCCGCGCTGCGCGGCGACGGCGTCCGGGTGATCTGCGAGGTCAAGCGCTCCAGCCCGTCCAAGGGCGCACTCGCGGCGATCGCCGACCCGGCCGCGCTGGCGGTCGACTACGCGGCGGGCGGGGCCGCCGCGATCAGCGTGCTCACCGAGCAGCGCCGCTTCGGCGGCTCGCTGGCCGACCTGGACGCGGTCCGTGCCGCGGTCCCGACCCCGATCCTGCGCAAGGACTTCATCGTCACCGCCTACCAGCTGTGGGAGGCCCGCGCGCACGGCGCGGACCTGGCGCTGCTGATCGTCGCCGCGCTGGAGCAGCCGGCTCTCGTCTCGCTGATCGAGCGGGCCGAGTCGATCGGGCTGACCCCGCTGGTCGAGGTGCACGACGAGGAGGAGATCGCCCGTGCGGTGGACGCCGGCGCGAAGATCATCGGCGTCAACGCCCGCAACCTGAAGACCCTCGAGGTCGACCGGAACACCTTCGGCAACGTGGTGGACGCCATCCCGGCGCACATCGTCAAGGTCGCCGAGTCCGGGGTGCGCGGCCCGCACGACCTGATCACCTACGCCAACCAGGGCGCCGACGCGGTGCTGGTCGGCGAGTCCCTGGTGACCGGCCGCGACCCGCGCACCGCGGTCGCCGACCTGGTCGCCGCCGGGGCCCACCCGGCGCTGCGCAACAACGGGCGGGGCTGACCACCGCCATGTCGATCGCCGTCCGCCTCGCCCCCGGCTGCCGCCCGCGCGGCTGCCGCGCGCCCGCACGCCGGGTGCTGGGGCGGCGGGTGCGGTACGTGATCGGCTGCGAGCCCGGGCAGGTCCCCGGACGTCGATGGCGCGGAACCCGCGGCTGAGCACCCGCCGCCCGTTCCACCTTTCACGCCGTCAACTTCCAGACAGAGGACGATCCATGTCCGAGCTCCACGTTCCGGGTACCCAAGTCCCGGACGCTCGCGGTTACTTCGGCGCCTACGGCGGCCGCTTCATCCCGGAGGCGCTGGTCGCCGCCGTCGAGCAGGTCGCCGAGGAGTACGAGAAGGCCAAGGCCGACCCGGCGTTCGCCGCCGAACTCGACGCCCTGCTCAAGGACTACACCGGCCGGCCCAGCCCGCTGACCGACGTCCACCGGTTCTCCGCCGAGGCCGGCGGGGCGCGGGTCCTGCTCAAGCGCGAGGACCTGAACCACACCGGCTCGCACAAGATCAACAACGTGCTGGGCCAGGCGCTGCTGACCCGCCGGATGGGCAAGACCCGGATCATTGCCGAGACCGGCGCCGGCCAGCACGGCGTGGCCACCGCCACCGCCTGCGCCCTGTTCGGCTTCGACTGCACCATCTACATGGGCGAGGTCGACACCCAGCGGCAGGCCCTGAACGTCGCCCGAATGCGGATGCTGGGCGCCGAGGTGATCGCGGTCAAGTCCGGCAGCCGCACCCTGAAGGACGCCATCAACGAGGCGTTCCGCGACTGGGTCGCCAACGTCGACTCCACCCACTACCTGTTCGGCACCGTGGCCGGCCCGCACCCGTTCCCGATGATGGTGCGCGACTTCCACCGGGTGATCGGCATCGAGGCCCGGCAGCAGGTGCTGGACCGCACCGGGAAGCTGCCCGACGCGGTGGTCGCCTGCGTCGGCGGCGGCTCCAACGCGATGGGCATCTTCCACGAGTTCATCCCGGACGCGGGCGTGCGCCTGATCGGCTGCGAGGCGGCCGGCGACGGCGCCGACACCCCCAAGCACGCCGCCACCCTCACCAAGGGCGACCCGGGCGTGCTGCACGGCTCGCGCACCTACGTGCTGCAGGACGAGGACGGCCAGACCATCGAGTCGCACTCGATCTCGGCCGGCCTGGACTACCCCGGCGTCGGCCCCGAGCACGCCTGGCTGAAGGACACCGGCCGGGCCGAGTACCGCCCGGTCACCGACCGCGCCGCGATGGAGGCGCTGCGGCTGCTGTCCCGCACCGAGGGCATCATCCCGGCCATCGAGTCCGCGCACGCCCTGGCCGGCGCGCTCGAACTCGGCCGCGAGCTCGGCCCGGAGGCGACCATCCTGGTCTCGCTGTCCGGCCGCGGCGACAAGGACATGCACACCGCCGCCGAGTACTTCGGCCTCTACGACGCCGAGGGGACCAACTGACATGGCCGACTCCAAGCTCACCACCACCCTCGCCGGAGCCAAGGCCGAGGGCCGGGCCGCGCTGATCGGCTACCTGCCGGCCGGCTTCCCGACCGTCGACGGCGGCATCGCGGCGATCAAGGCGCTGATCGAGGGCGGCTGCGACGTCGTCGAGGTCGGCCTGCCGCACTCCGACCCGGTGCTGGACGGCGCGGTCATCCAGACCGCCGACGACATCGCGCTGCGCGGCGGCGTGAAGATCAAGGACGTGCTGCGCACCGTCGCCGAGGTCGCCGCCACCCACCCGGCCACGCCGGTGCTGGTGATGACCTACTGGAACCCGGTCGACCGCTACGGCGTGGCCCGGTTCGCCGCCGACCTGGCCGCGGCCGGCGGCGCGGGCTGCATCCTGCCGGACCTGCCGGTCGAGGAGTCCGCGGACTGGCGCAAGGCCGCCGAGGAGCACGGCCTGGACACCGTGTTCGTGGTCGCCCCGTCCTCCAAGGACGCCCGCCTCGCCGAGGTCACCGCGGCCGGCTCCGGCTTCGTGTACGCCGCCGCCGTGATGGGCGTCACCGGCACCCGCTCCGCCGTCGGCAACCTGGCCGAGGACCTGGTGGCCCGCACCCGCGCCACCACCTCGCTGCCGGTCTGCGTCGGCCTCGGCGTCTCCAACGCCGACCAGGCCGCCGAGGTCGCCGCCTTCGCGGACGGCGTGATCGTCGGCTCCGCCTTCGTCAAGCGCCTGCTGGAGGCCGCCGACCCGGAGGCCGGCCTGGCCGCCGTCCGGGAGCTGGCCGCCGACCTGGCGTCGGGCGTGCGCCGCAAGTAGCGCCTGCGCGAAGAGCCGCCCGGGGAGCAACTGCCGCTCCCCGGGCGGCTCTTCGCCGTTTCGGGGCGCCACCTGATCGGGTGAACTGTGCGGGGCACTCGGTGATCTTGAGCCGCTGCCGCCGTTGAACGCGCTGACGGCTCGGCGGCGAAAGGGCGTGCGGATGGCGCGGGTGCACAGGGCGGTACTGCTGCGGGCGCTGGCGGCGGGCCTGGCGCTGGCCGCGGCGCTGGTCGGAAGCGGCGGCGTGGAACGGGAGTTGGCGCGCCGGGGCGCGGAGCGGGCGGTGGTGTGCCAGCAGTCGGAGGCGGTGTGCGGCGGGCCGGGACGATGATCCGCCGAATCGGACGTACGACCGCATAACGTCACTCAAACGGCTTAACAAGCGAATGTGGAGGAACCACCCGTCATCCCCTACGGTTCATCAGGCAGGAAACCGTGGAGCGCCCGAGGGGGAACCGATGGCCAGTCAGCAGGCCGAACACGACCGGGTGGGCGGGTTCCGCCGGGTGGTGGACGGGCCGGCGGCGGAGTGGTTCGGGCTGGCGGTGCGCCTGGGCCTGGCCGTGGTGTGGGGCTGGGCCGGGCTGGCGAAGGTCGCCGACCCGGCGGAGGCGGCGCAGGCCGTCCGGGCCTACGAGATCCTGCCGGAGTCGCTGGTGAAGCCGGTCGGCTGGGGCCTGCCGTTCCTGGAGATCGCCCTCGCCGTCCTGCTGGTGCTCGGCCTCGGCACCCGGGTGGTCGCGATCATCTCCGCGACGCTGCTGCTGATGTTCATCGCCGGCATCGCCTCCGCCGCGGCGCGCGGCATCTCGATCGACTGCGGCTGCTTCGGCGGCGGCGGCGCGGTGGACGAGTCGCAGACCAAGTACCTGCAGGAGATCCTCCGCGACACCGGGTTCCTGCTGCTGTCGGCCTGGCTGATCTTCCGCCCCCGCACCAAGCTCTCCGCGGACGCCTGGCTGGCCGCCTGACGCACCGCCCCCCGCCCACCCATCGAAGAGAACCGACCCCTGGACCATGGCAGAAGACCTCATGAGCGACAAGAACCGAGAAGGCAAGCGCAGCGCCCGTGAGCGGATGCTGGAGGAACGGGCGGGCCAGGAGGCCCGGGCGAAGCGGAACAGGAAGCTGGTGGTCGGCGGCGCCGTGCTCGCGGTGATCGCCGCGGCCGTGGTGGTCGGCGTGGTGGTGCAGAACCAGCGCTCCAAGCCGGAGACCCCGACCGCCGCCCCGGCGGGCACCATCGGCGACAAGAACCTGGTCATCCCGGTCGGCTCCGCCGACGCACCGTCCACCCTGACCATCTACGAGGACCCGCGCTGCCCCGCCTGCGGCAGCTTCGAGCGCGCCTTCTCGCCGACCGTCGACCAGCTCGAGGACGCCGGCAAGATCTTCGTCAACTACCACATCGTCTCGTTCATCGACCGCTCGCTGGGCGGCAACGGCTCCAAGTACGGCGCCAACGCGCTCGGCTGCGCGCAGAACGCCGGGCACTTCCGGGACTTCCACGACGTGCTGTACCGCAACCAGCCCGGCGAGACCGACGACAGCTTCGGCAGCAAGCAGACCCTGATCGACCTCGGCAAGCAGGTCCCGGGCCTGGACAACGCCGAGTTCCAGTCCTGCGTCAACGGCACCACGTTCGGCGGCTGGGTCTCCGCCGTGCAGCAGGACTTCGACAAGTCCGGCTTCAAGTCCACGCCCACGGTGCTGCTCAACGGCGAGCCGATCTACCCGAAGAAGGGCGACGAGCAGATCTCCCAGGAGAACCTCGTCAAGTGGGTGGACCAGGCCAACCAAGGCAAGAAGCTCGGCACCCCCGGCTCGCACGGGCAGAGCCCGGCGCCCACCTCCACCGCCGCCGAGTCCAACACCCCGCCCTCGCCCTGACGCGGACGGGCCCGGCAGGAGTGACGCTTCCGTGACCCGCACCGGTGCCGGTACCACCGGCGGGACACGGTAGCGTCGAGGGTGACATGGATCTCGCATACATTCCGAGCCCGTCGCGGGGCGTCCTCCACCTGGGACCCATCCCGCTGCGCGCCTACGCCTTCTGCATCATCCTCGGTGTCGTCGTGGCCGTGTGGCTCGGCAGCAAGCGCTGGGTCGCCCGCGGCGGCGGCAAGCACACCGTCGGCGACATCGCGGTCTGGGCGGTGCCGTTCGGCCTGGTCGGCGGCCGGCTCTACCACGTCATCACCGACAACCAGCTGTACTTCGGCGAGGGCAAGCACCCGCTCGACGCGCTGAAGATCTGGGAGGGCGGCCTCGGCATCTGGGGCGCCATCGCGTTCGGCGCCGTCGGCGCCTGGATCGGCGCCCGCCGCCGCGGCGTCCCGCTGCCCGCCTGGGCCGACGCGCTCGCCCCCGGCATCGCCCTCGCCCAGGCCGCCGGACGCTGGGGCAACTGGTTCAACCAGGAGCTGTACGGCCGGCCCACCACGCTGCCCTGGGGCCTGGAGATCGACAAGACCCTGCCCAACGGCGAGGTCGTCACCGGCATCTACCACCCGACCTTCCTGTACGAGTCGCTCTGGTGCGTGCTGGTCGCCCTGCTGGTGATCTGGGCCGACAAGCGCTTCACGCTCGGCCACGGCCGCGCCTTCGCGCTGTACGTCGCCGCCTACACCGTCGGCCGGTTCTGGACGGAGTGGCTGCGGATCGACGAGGCGCACCGCTTCTTCGGCCTCCGGCTGAACGACTGGGTGGCGATCTTCGTCTTCATCGGCGCCGTGGTCTACCTGGTGCTCTCGGCCCGCCTGCGCCCCGGCCGCGAGGACCCGGACTCGATCGACCCGCAGGCCACCCGGGAGCGTGCCGAGGCGGCGGCGGAGCAGGCCCCGGCCGAGGACGCGAAGGGCGTCGCGGACGCGAAGAGCCCCAAGCCGGCCAAGGCCGCGGACGACGCCGAGGCTGCCGAGGCTGCCGAGGACGCCGAGAAGTCGTCCTGAGAACACCGGCCGACCCCGTCGGGGCCGCCCCCGCCCGAACCGGCGGTGGGCGGCCCCAACTGCCTTTGGGCAGGCTTACTTTGCTGGAAACTCGCAGGTCAAACGGCTAGGTTCGAGGGGCACGATCAGCCCGGCCGCCACCCGGCCCCGGGGGGACCTTCGCCGTGCCCGGAAGGGGAGCCGCCCGCATGAGCACCGTCACCGCAGACCCGCACTCCGACAGTGCGCAGCCCCGGATACCCGCCGCCGACCACCACCGGGACGTCAACGGCGGCTGGCTGCGCCCCGCCGTGTTCGGCGCGATGGACGGCCTGGTGTCGAACTTCGCGCTGATGACCGGCGTGGTCGGTGGGGCCGCCACCCCCAGCACCGTGGTGCTCACCGGACTGGCCGGACTGGCGGCCGGCGCGTTCTCCATGGCGGCCGGTGAGTACACCTCGGTGGCCTCCCAGCGCGAGCTGGTGGAGGCCGAGCTGGAGGCCGAGCGGATCGAGCTCCGGCGCAACCCGCGCGGCGAACTCGCCGAACTCGCCCAGCTGTACGTGGAGCGCGGCGTGGAGCCGGAGCTGGCCCACGAGGTGGCCCGGCAGCTGTCCGCCGACCCGACCACCGCGCTGGCCGTGCACGCCCGCGAGGAGCTCGGCGTGGACCCGGAGGACCTGCCCTCGCCGCTGGTCGCCGCGGTCTCCTCGTTCGCCTGCTTCGCCGTCGGCGCGCTGCTGCCGGTGCTGCCCTACCTGCTCGGCGCGACCGCGCTCTGGCCGGCCGCCGTGCTGGCCGTGCTCGGCCTGTTCGGCTGCGGCGCCGTGGTGGCCCGGGTGACCGCGCGCAGCTGGTGGTTCAGCGGCCTGCGCCAGCTGGTGCTGGGCTCCTCGGCGGCGGCCGTGACCTTCCTGCTGGGCCGGCTGATCGGCGGGGCGATCGGCTGACGGCCGCGCCGCCGGGGAGTGCGGCGCCCTGCCGCGGGCGCGTCCGCCGGGCCCCGGACGGGCCTGTACGAACACCCGGAACTCTGCATGATTATGCGTTGCAGCGCGTGATGTTCCACACATGGGCACGGGCTGCCGCCTTGCCCTAGTCTCAACATCCGGTCGCCGACCCGCACAATCCCAACCGCGGTCGGCATCCCGGTCGGGGAATCCCAGGCCGACCCCCGACCGGGGTCGTTCCGGGGGTGTTTCGCCCCTGTTTCGGCCCTTCGGCGCCGGGGCACACTGGTCTGGACGCGCGACGCTGCGCCTACCCTCCATCCGCCCCGTGACCAGGGGTTTGTGTCCGCGATGCGGACGCGGAATTCCACTTCCCGGGATCCCCGGCATCATGTAACCTGCACCGACAAATCGCATCAGGGCCAACGTCGTCCCTTTGCATGAAGCAACTGATCACGACGACGGGAGAGCCGATGCTGTCCGCATCCCCGCACTCCGGCCCCGAGGGCGACCAGGCCACCGCCGGCCCCTACGCCCTCGTTCCGGACGCGCGTCCCCAGGCCCAGGGTCTGTACGACCCGCGCAACGAGCACGACGCCTGCGGCGTCGGCTTCGTGGCCACGCTCACCGGCATCGCCGACCACAGGATCGTCGAGCAGGCGCTGACCGTGCTGCGCAACCTGGAGCACCGCGGCGCCACCGGCGCCGAGCCCGACTCCGGCGACGGTGCGGGCATCCTGACCCAGATCCCGGACGCCTTCCTGCGCGCCCGGGTCGACTTCGAGCTCCCCGCCGCCGGCTCCTACGCGGTCGGCATCGCCTTCCTGCCCGACGAGGACGAGGCCGACGCCGCCGCCGTCGCCCGGATCGGCGCGATCGCCGCCGAGGAGGGCCTGACCGTCCTCGGCTGGCGCGACGTCCCCACCGCGCCCGAGCTGCTGGGCGCCACCGCCCGCAGCGTCATGCCGCGCTTCCGGCAGCTCTTCGTGGGCCACGGCGAGCGGGCCGGCATCGAGCTGGACCGGGTCGCGTTCGTGGTGCGCAAGCGCGCCGAGCGGGAGGCCGGGGTGTACTTCCCCTCGCTGTCCGCCCGCACGCTGGTCTACAAGGGCATGCTGACCACCGGCCAGCTGGAGCCGTTCTTCCCCGACCTGTCGGACCGGCTGTACGCCTCCGCGATCGGCCTGGTGCACTCGCGGTTCTCCACCAACACCTTCCCGAGCTGGCCGCTGGCCCACCCGTACCGCTTCGTCGCGCACAACGGCGAGATCAACACGGTCAAGGGCAACCGCAACTGGATGACCGCCCGGGAGTCCCAGCTCGCCACCGACCTGATCCCCGGCGACCTGGGCCGGATCTTCCCGGTCTGCACCCCGGACCACTCCGACTCGGCGTCCTTCGACGAGGTGCTGGAGCTGCTCCACCTCGGCGGCCGCTCGCTGCCGCACGCCGTGCTGATGATGATCCCGGAGGCGTGGGAGAACCACGCCACCATGGACCCGGCCCGCCGCGCGTTCTACCAGTACCACTCCAACCTGATGGAGCCCTGGGACGGCCCGGCCTGCGTCACCTTCACCGACGGCACCCGGATCGGCGCCGTCCTCGACCGCAACGGCCTGCGCCCCGCCCGGTACTGGATCACCGAGGACGGCCTGGTCGTCCTCTCCTCCGAGGTCGGCGTGCTCGACATCGAGCAGGACAAGGTGGTCCGCAAGGGCCGCCTGCAGCCCGGCCGGATGTTCCTGATCGACACCGACGAGCACCGCATCGTCGAGGACGAGGAGATCAAGTCGGCGCTGGCCGCCGAGCACCCCTACGAGGAGTGGGTGGCCGCCGGGCAGATCCAGCTCGCCAAGCTCCCCGAGCGCGAGCACATCGCGCACACCCACGCCTCGGTCACCCGCCGCCAGCAGACCTTCGGCTACACCGAGGAGGAGCTGCGGGTCGTCCTCGCGCCGATGGCCAGGACCGGCGCCGAGGCGCTCGGCTCGATGGGCACCGACTCGCCGATCGCCGCGCTCAGCGAGAAGCCGCGCCTGCTGTTCGACTACTTCACCCAGCTGTTCGCCCAGGTCACCAACCCGCCGCTGGACGCCATCCGCGAAGAGCTGGTCACCTCGCTGCACAGCAACCTCGGCCCCGAGGGCAACCTGCTGGACGCCACCCCGGCGCACTGCCGCTCGGTCGGCATCACCTTCCCGGTGATCGACAACGACGAGCTGGCCAAGCTGGTCCACGTCAACGCGGACGGCGACCAGCCCGGCCTCAAGGCCGTCACGCTGTCCGGCCTGTACAAGGTCGCGACCGGCGGCGAGGGCCTGGCCGCCCGGCTCGCCGAGATCGCCGCCGAGGCCGACGCCGCGATCGCCGACGGCGCCCGCATCGTCGTGCTGTCCGACCGGCACTCGGACGCCGAGCACGCGCCGATCCCGTCGCTGCTGCTCACCTCCGCCATCCACCACCACCTGATCCGCACCAAGCAGCGCACCCAGGTGTCGCTGCTGGTCGAGGCCGGCGACGTCCGCGAGGTGCACCACGTCGCGCTGCTGATCGGCTACGGCGCCGGCGCGGTCAACCCGTACCTGGCGATGGAGTCCGTCGAGGACCTGGTCTCCCAGGGCGTCTTCGTCTCCGGCATCGAGGCCGAGAAGGCGATCAAGAACCTGATCAAGGCGCTCGGCAAGGGCGTCCTGAAGGTGATGTCCAAGATGGGCATCTCCACCGTCGCCTCCTACCGCGGCGCGCAGGTCTTCGAGGCGATCGGCCTGTCCCAGCAGCTGGTGGACGCCTACTTCGCGGGCACCACCACCAAGCTCGGCGGCATCGGCCTCGACGAGATCGCCAAGGAGACCGCCGCCCGGCACGCCAAGGCCTACCCGGCGTCCGGCATCTCCGCCGCGCACCGGGCGCTGGAGATCGGCGGCGAGTACCAGTGGCGGCGCGAGGGCGAACCGCACCTGTTCGACCCGGAGACGGTGTTCCGCCTCCAGCACTCCACCCGCACCAAGCGCTACGACATCTTCAAGCAGTACACGGACCGGGTGAACGCCCAGTCCGAGCGGCTGATGACGCTGCGCGGCCTGTTCCGGCTGAACGGCCTCGACCGGGCCCCGATCTCCGTCGACGAGGTCGAGCCGGTCTCCGAGATCGTCAAGCGGTTCTCCACCGGCGCGATGTCCTACGGCTCCATCTCCATGGAGGCGCACGAGACCCTCGCGATCGCGATGAACCGCCTCGGCGGCAAGTCCAACACCGGCGAGGGCGGCGAGGACCCGGAGCGCCTGTACGACCCCGAGCGCCGCTCGGCGATCAAGCAGGTCGCCTCCGGCCGGTTCGGCGTCACCTCCGAGTACCTGGTCAACGCCGACGACATCCAGATCAAGATGGCCCAGGGCGCCAAGCCCGGCGAGGGCGGCCAGCTGCCCGGCCACAAGGTCTACCCGTGGGTCGCGAAGACCCGGCACTCCACCCCGGGCGTCGGCCTGATCTCCCCGCCGCCGCACCACGACATCTACTCCATCGAGGATCTCGCCCAGCTGATCCACGACCTCAAGAACGCCAACCCGGACGCCCGCATCCACGTGAAGCTGGTCTCCGAGGTCGGCGTCGGCACCGTCGCCGCCGGCGTCTCCAAGGCGCACGCCGACGTGGTGCTGATCTCCGGCCACGACGGCGGCACCGGCGCGTCCCCGCTCACCTCGCTGAAGCACGCGGGCGGCCCCTGGGAGCTCGGCCTCGCCGAGACCCAGCAGACCCTGTTGCTCAACGGCCTGCGCGACCGCATCGTGGTGCAGACCGACGGCCAGCTGAAGACCGGACGCGACGTGGTCATCGCCGCCCTGCTGGGCGCCGAGGAGTTCGGCTTCGCGACCGCCCCGCTGGTGGTCTCCGGCTGCATCATGATGCGGGTCTGCCACCTCGACACCTGCCCGGTCGGCGTCGCCACGCAGAACCCGGTGCTGCGCGAGCGGTTCACCGGCAAGCCCGAATTCGTGGTCAACTTCTTCGAGTTCATCGCCGAAGAGGTCCGCGAGATCCTCGCCGAGCTCGGCTTCCGCTCCATCGAGGAGGCCGTCGGCCACGCCGAGCACATCGACGCGCAGGCCGCGATCGACCACTGGAAGGCCGCCGGGCTCGACCTCGCCCCGCTGTTCCACGTCCCCGAGCTGCCCGAGGGCGCCGCCCTGCACCGCACCACCGAGCAGGACCACGCGCTCGACAAGGCGCTCGACAACCAGCTGATCGAGCTCGCCGAGGACGCCCTGGAGCGCGGCGACGCCGTCCGCATCCAGATGCCGATCCGCAACGTCAACCGCACCGTCGGCACCATGCTCGGCCACCGCGTCACCAAGAAGTACAAGAGCGAGGGCCTGCCCGAGGGCACCATCGACGTCACCTTCACCGGCTCGGCCGGCCAGTCCTTCGGCGCCTTCCTTCCCAAGGGCGTCACGCTGCGCCTGGAGGGCGACGCCAACGACTACGTCGGCAAGGGCCTGTCCGGCGGCGTCATCGTGGTCCGTCCCGCCCGGGACGCCGCCGCGATCGGCGCCGACGCGCAGCAGCACGTGATCGCCGGCAACACCATCGGCTACGGCGCCACCGCGGGCCGGATCCACCTGCGCGGCAAGGCCGGTGAGCGCTTCGCCGTCCGCAACTCCGGCGCCACCCTGGTCGTCGAGGGCGTCGGCGACCACGGCCTGGAGTACATGACCGGCGGCCGGGTGGTCGTCCTCGGCGAGACCGGCCGCAACCTCGCGGCGGGCATGTCCGGCGGCATCGCCTACGTGCTGGACCTGCGCCCCGCCAACGTCAACAGCGGCATGGTGGGCATCGAGGCCCCCGACGCCGCCGCCCGCGAATGGCTGCGCGAGACCGTGCAGCAGCACTACGAGGAGACCGGCTCCACCGTCGCCGCCGAGCTCCTGGCCGACTGGGGCAGCGGCGTCTCCCGCTTCTCCACGATCATGCCGACCGACTACAAGGCAGTGCTCGCCGCCAAGGACGCCGCTGAGCGCGATGGCCTCTCCGAGGCCGACACCACCGCGAAGATGATGGAGGCGGCACGTGGCTGACCCCAAGGGCTTCCTGACCACCCCCAAGCAGCTGGCGGAGCGCCGTCCGGTGGACGTGCGACTGCGCGACTGGAACGAGGTCTACGTCGAGCGCAGCCTCCTTCCGATCATCAGCAAGCAGGCCGGGCGCTGCATGGACTGCGGCATCCCGTTCTGCCACAACGGCTGCCCGCTGGGGAACCTCATCCCCGAATGGAACGACCTGGCGTACCGGGACGACTTCACCGGCGCCATCGAGCGGCTGCACGCCACCAACAACTTCCCGGAGTTCACCGGCCGGCTGTGCCCGGCTCCGTGCGAGTCGGCGTGCGTGCTCGGCATCAACCAGGACGCGGTGACCATCAAGAACGTCGAGGTCACCATCATCGACAAGGCCTGGGACCGGGGCGGCGTCACCCCGCAGGTCCCCGAGCGCCTGTCGGGCAAGACCGTCGCCGTGGTCGGCTCCGGCCCGTCCGGCCTGGCCGCCGCCCAGCAGCTCACCCGGGCCGGGCACACCGTCGTGGTGTACGAGCGCGCCGACCGGATCGGCGGGCTGCTGCGGTACGGCATCCCCGAGTTCAAGATGGAGAAGCGCCACATCAACCGGCGCATCGAGCAGATGCGCGCCGAGGGCACCCGGTTCCGCACCGGCGTCGAGGTCGGCGTCGACCTCACCGGCGCGGACCTGCGCTCGCGGTTCGACGCCGTGGTGGTCGCGGCCGGCGCCACCACCGCCCGCGAACTGTCCGTTCCCGGGCGGGAGTTGAACGGCATCCACCAGGCGATGGAGTACCTGCCGCTGGCCAACAAGGTCCAGGAGGGCGACTACGTCGACTCCCCGATCTCCGCCAGGGGCAAGCACGTCGTGGTCATCGGCGGCGGCGACACCGGCGCCGACTGCGTCGGCACCGCGCACCGCCAGGGCGCGGCCTCCGTCACCCAGTTGGAGATCATGCCGCGTCCCTCGGACGAGCGTCCGGCGGGGCAGCCCTGGCCGACCATGCCGATGACGTACAAGGTGACCTCCGCCCACGAGGAGGGCGGCGAGCGCGTGTACTCGGTCTCCACCACGCACTTCGCGGGCGACGAGGACGGGAACGTGCAGGAGCTGCACCTCGTCGAAGTCACCTTCCGCGACGGCAAGTTCGAGCCGGTGCCGGGCAGCGAGAAGGTCATCCCCGCGCAACTCGTCACCCTCGCCATGGGCTTCACCGGCACGGACGTCAAGAACGGCCTGGTGGAGCAGCTGGGCGTCGAGCTCGACCCGCGCGGCAACATCGCCCGGGACGGCCAGTTCGGCACCAACGTCCCCGGGGTGTACGTTTGCGGTGACGCCGGTCGCGGTCAGTCGCTGATCGTCTGGGCGATCGCGGAAGGCCGTTCGGCCGCCGCGGCGGTCGACAAGTACCTGGGTGGCAAGACTCCGCTCCCCGCCCCGATCAAGCCGACCGACCGCCCCCTGGTGGTCTGACCCCCACCCACAAACACCGACCCGCCAGAGCCGCCGGGATCCGGTCGACGCCTGCCCCTTTCCCCGACCAGGTTTAGGGCAGGCGTCGTTGTTTTTCCCGGGGGGCTCCGCTACGCGCTCGGCACCTTGTCAAGGAAGCCGACCACGGTCGCCACGCGCCCGTCCTCGGTGGCCGTCAGGACGTCGAAGCCGACGATCAGCGCCTCCTCGGCGCCCTCCGGGGCGAGCTCCCAGGTGAAGCGGGCGACGTTGTGGTGGGCGTCGACGGGGCTGCCGAGGCGGAAGGCGAAGCCGGGGAACTGCGCCTGGACGGCGGCGAGGGCGGCGTCGAACTCGTCGCGGCCCCGGACGGCGGTCAGCGGGTCGGTGTAGGCGCCGTCGGCGGCCCAGACGTCCTCGACGAGCTTGCGGCGGGCGGTCGGGTCGGTCTCGTTCCAGGCGGCGAGGTAGCGCTCGACGATGTTCTGCAGGTCCATGGCGGGCTCCGTTTCGAGTGGTGTCTCCCTTGCGGGACAAGAAGCTACGGATCTCGCGCCGACGGCGAATCGGTCGCGTATAGGTAGGGTGCTGGGCATGCTGCTGTACGGGCGGGGGACGGAGCTGGCGGCGGTCGGCCGGCTGCTGGCGGAGGCGGGCGCGGGGCGGGCCGGGGTGCTGGTGCTGCGCGGGGAGCCGGGGGTCGGCAAGAGCGCGTTGCTGGCGGCGGCGGCCGAGTCCGCGCCGGGCCGGGTGCTGCGGGCGACGGGCGTGGAGTCGGAGGCCCGGCTGCCGTACGCGGCGCTGAGCCAGTTGCTGGCCCCGGTGCTGGACCGGGTGCCGGAGCTGCCTGGCCCTCAGCGGGCGGCGCTGGAGCGGGTGTTGGGGCTGGCGGACGGCCCGGCCGCGGACCGGCTGCTGGTGGGCCTGGCGGTGCTGACGCTGCTGGGCGAACTGGCCGAGCAGGGCCCGCTGTTGTGCCTGGTGGACGACGTGCAGTGGGCGGACCGGGAGTCGGTGGCGGTGCTGCAGGTCGCGGCCCGCCGGCTGGGCGCGGAGGCGGTGGCGCTGCTGCTGGCGACCCGCGCGGACGGCCCGGAGCTGCCGGGGCTGCCCGAGGCGTGGGTGGAGCCGCTGGACGAGCGGGCCGCCGCCGAGCTGCTGGCCGCCGTCGCGCCCGAACTCGCCAACCGGGCGGCCGTGTTGGCGGCGGCTCAGGGCAACCCGCTGGCGCTGGTGGAGCTCTCCGCGGCCGGCGCGGCGGGCGGGCTGCCGCCGGCCGGGCGGCTGCGGCTGGCGTACCACGGGCAGCTGAGCCGGCTGCCCGGCGCGACCCAACGCTGGCTGCTGCTGGCCGCGTTGGAGGAGTCCGGTGCGCCCGAGGTGCTGCTGCGGGCGGCGGGGGAGTGCGGGCTGACCGTGGCGGACCTCGCGCCGGCCGAGCAACAGGGGCTGGTGCGCGTCGAGTTGGGCGCCTCACGGGTGACCTTCCGGCATCCGCTGCTGCGCTCGGTGCTGGTGGACCGGGCGCCGCTGGTGGACCGGCTGGCCGCGCACGCCGCGCTGGCCCGGGCGTACGGCGGACGGGAGCCGCTGCGGCGGGCCTGGCACCTGGCGCTGGCGGCGACCGGCCGGGACGCGGCGGTGGCGGAGGAGCTGGCGTCCGCGGCGGCCGGCGCGGCGTCCCGCGGCGGGCACACCGGCGCGTCGGCGGCGTACGAGCGGGCCGCGCGGCTGAGCCCGGACGCGGCGCGGGCCCGGGAGTTGACGGTGGAGGCGGTGGAGGCGGCGCTGGAGGCGGGCGAGGTCGGCCGGGCCGAGGCGCTGGCGGCCGCGGCGGACGCACCCGGGCTGGACCCGGTGACCCGGGCGCACCTGCTGTTCGCCCGCGGGGTGGCCGAGTTCTGGCGCGGCGAGCACCGCTCCGCGCACCGCCGGCTGACCGAGGCGGCGGCACTGGTCGCCGACGCCGCGCCCGGCCCGGCGACCCGGGTGCTGGTGCAGGCCCTGCACGCCGCCTGGTACCTCGACGTGGAGGCGGTGTGCGGGACGCTGACGGCGCTCGGCGCACTCGCCCTGCCGGCCGACGACCCGCTCGCGCCGGCCGTGCGGTACGTGACGGCGGCGCTCGGCGACGCCCCCGACGGGCCGACCCTGGCCGAGGCCGAACGGGCCGCCCGGGCCGCCGGCGCGGTGGCCCCCGTCGACCTGGCACTGCCCTGCGGGGCCGCCCTGCTGCCCGGCCAGGACGAGGAGGTGCTGGACCTGGCGGGCCGACTGGTCCGGGAGGCCCGGGAGGCCGGCGCGTTCGGGACGCTGCCGACCCTGCTGTTCTTCCTCGCCGAGGCCGAGCTGTTCACCGGCCGCCCGGAGGCCGCCGACGAGCAGGCCGGGGAGGCGCTGCGGCTCGCCGAGGACTGCGCGCAGCCGCTGTGGACCGGCCAGCTGCACGGCTTCCTGGCCTACCTGGCGGCGACCCGCGGCGAGGACGCCCGGTGCCGGGAGCACGCCGGCGGGCCCGCGCCCGCGGCGCCTCCGGGGTGCCGTGGGCGCAGTGGGCGCTGGGCGTGCTGGAGCTCGGCGCGGGCCGCGCCGAGGACGCGTTCGGGCAGCTGGCGGCGCTGGCCGGCGGCGGGCAGAACTTCCAGGTGTCGGCCGTCCGTTCGGTGCCGGACCTGGTGGAGGCGGCGGTGCGGCTGCGCCGGCCGGAGGAGGTCGCCGAGCCGCTGGCCCGGTTCGAGCACTGGGCACGGCGGGCCGGGCAGCCGTGGGCGCGGGCGCTGGTGCACCGCTGCCACGCCCTGCTGGCCCCCGAGGAGCTGGCGGAGGAGTGCTACCTGGCGGCGCTGGCCCGGCACGCCGAGCAGCCCCGCCCGTGGGAGCAGGCCCGCACCGAGCTGCTGTACGGCGAGTGGCTGCGGCGGGCCCGCCGCCGGGCCGAGGCCCGGGCGCCGCTGCGCTCCGCCGAGCAGGCACTGCGTCAACTCGGCGCGCTGCCCTGGGCGGAGCGGGCCCGACTGGAGCTGGACGCCACCGGCGCGCCCGCCGCGCGCGGCCCGGCCGGGGCGGTAGCGGGCCTGACCCCGCAGGAGTCGCAGATCGTCCGGCTGGCCGCGCAGGGCCTGTCCAACCGGGACATCGCCGCGCAGCTGTTCCTCAGCGCCCGCACCGTCGGCCACCACCTGTACAAGGCGTACCCGAAGCTCGGGGTGAGTTCGCGCACCGATCTCGCCGGGGTGTTGCCCGGGTCGACCTGAGGGGCGGCGCAGCACAACTGTGCAACGTCGGCGGTCAAATGCCGGAAGCCCCTCGCGGAGTGTCGCCGCGCAGTGGCAGACTGCATCCCACAAGGTCCAACTGTTCGGTTCGGCACGGAGGTTTGCATGACGGGCCTGCAGACGGGCAGCGGAGCCACCGCTCGTCGCATCCAGCTGGGCGCCCAGTTGCGGCGCCTGCGCGAGGCCCGCGGCGTGACGCGCGAGGACGCGGGGTACTCGATCCGCGCCTCCGAGTCGAAGATCAGCCGGATGGAACTCGGCCGCGTCGGCTTCAAGCAGCGCGACGTGGCGGACCTGCTGACGCTGTACGGCGTCGAGGACGAGCACTCCCGGGCGGCGCTGCTCGGCCTGGTCGGCGAGACCAACGCCCCGGCCTGGTGGCACGGCTACGGGGACGTCATCCCGGGCTGGTTCCAGACGTACCTCAACCTGGAGGACGCGGCGAACCTGGTCCGCAGCTACGAAGTGCAGTTCGTGCCGGGCCTGTTGCAGACGCCCGAGTACGTGCACGCCGTGATGCGGGCGGGCAGCCCCGGCGTCTCCGAAGAGGAGCTCACCCGGCGGGCCGCCGTCCGGCTGCGCCGCCAGGAGCGCTACCTCGCGCCGGACACCACCGCCCGGCTGGAGCTGATCGTCGACGAGACGGCGCTGCGCCGGCCGTGCGGCGGGCCCGAGGTGATGCGCGGCCAGCTGGAGCGGCTGTCCGAGCTGTCGCTGCGCGAGACCATCAGCCTGCGGGTGCTGCCGCTGGGCATGGGCGCGCTGGCGGCGGACAGCGGGGCGTTCACCGTGCTGTGCTTCCCGGAGCCGGACCTGGCGGACGTGGTGTACGTCGAGCAGTTCACCACCGCGCTGTACCTGGACAAGCCGAGCGAGGTCGCCGAGTACGCGGCCGCGCTGGAGCGGGTGTCGGCGGCGGCGCTGTCCGAGGAGGAGACTCGTTCGCTTCTCGCGGAGATCCTCCAAGAGGGCTAGTCCGCAATTAGGATGATGATCCGTCAGTAGGTGATCGTTAGCGCCGAAAGGGATCCGATGTCCTTGATCGCGGAACTCGCCCAGCAGTACATCGACGGCCAATGGCGGCCGGGAACCGGCTCCTGGGACATCGTGGACCTCGATCCCTTCAACGGCGAGAAGCTGGCCTCCTTCACCGTGGCCACCGCCGAGGAGATCGACCAGGCCTACCGTGCCGCGGAGCGGGCCCAGCCCGCGTGGGCCGCCACCAGCCCCTACCAGCGCCGGCTGGTGTTCGAACGGGCCCTGCAGGTGGTCGAGGCCCGCGAGGCGGAGATCCTCGAAGTGATGACCGTCGAACTCGGCGGCACCCTGATGAAGTCCGCGTTCGAACTCGGGCTGGTCAAGGACATGCTGCGCGAGGCCATGTCGCTCGCGCTCGGCGCCGAGGGCAGGATCCTGCCCTCGCCGGTGCCCGGCAAGGAGAACCGCGTCTACCGGCTGCCGGTCGGCGTGGTCGGCGTGATCAGCCCGTTCAACGCCCCGGTCTTCCTCTCCCTGAAGGCCGTCGCGCCCGCGCTCGCCCTCGGCAACGCGGTCGTCCTCAAGCCGCACCAGGACGCGCCGGTGGCCGGCGGCACCCTGATCGCGAAGATCTTCGAGGAGGCCGGGCTGCCCGCCGGCCTGCTGAACGTCGTCCTCACCGACATCGCGGAGATCGGCGACGCGTTCATCGAGCACCCGGTGCCCAAGGTGATCGCCTTCACCGGCTCCGACACCGTCGGGCGGCACGTCGCCACCGTCGCCGCGAGCCACCTGAAGCGGACCGTCCTCGAACTCGGCGGCAACAGCGCCCTGGTGGTGCTCGACGACGCCGACGTCGACTACGCGGTGGACGCCGCCGTGGCCAGCCGCTTCGTGCACCAGGGCCAGATCTGCATGGCCGCGAACCGGATCCTGGTGGACCGCTCGCTGTTCGCCGAGTTCAGCGAGAAGTTCACCGCGAAGGTCGCCTCGCTGCGGGCCGGCGACCCCGGCGACCCGGACACCCAGCTCGGACCGCTCATCAACTCCGCGCAGGCGGAGGCGATCACCTCCGAGGTCGACGCCGCGATAGCCGCGGGCGCGCGGGCGCTGCTGCACGGGGCGACCGTGGGCACGCTGGTCAGGCCCACCGTGCTAACGGACATTCCGGCCGGGGCGCCGATCCTGCACCGCGAGATCTTCGGGCCGGTCGCGCTGCTGATCCCCTTCGACGGGGAGGACGAGGCCGCCCGGATCGCCAACGACACCCCCTTCGGCCTCTCCGGCGCCGTGCACACCGCCGACATCGAGCGCGGCGTGCGGTTCGCGCAGCGGATCGACACCGGCATGATGCACGTCAACGACGGCACCATCGCGGACGAGCCGATCGTGCCGTTCGGCGGCCAGAAGAACTCGGGCCTGGGCCGCCTCAACGGGGACACCAGCGTGGACGCGTTCACGACGGTGAAGTGGATCTCGATCCAGCACGGGCGGTCACGCTTCCCGTTCTGACGAGGGGGCGCGAAAACAGGGGCGCGGGGAACTGCGCGACAAGCGCAAGTCACGTCCGCAAGGTCGCGATCGCGTGCAGGTCATTGTCCTGCGTCGCGATCTTGCGGACGTGGTGCGTTCCCCTTCGC
>NZ_JBSGDD010000094.1:0-27164 GCF_053602195.1 Kitasatospora sp. NPDC004531
CACCGGGAACGTTCCCGGTGGGCGGCTCTCGTTCGTGCGGGGGTCAGCCGAGCTGCTGCTCGATGGCGCGGAGCTTGCGCTCCAGCGAGTCCAGCTTCGGCATCGACAGGGTGTCCTCGTCCATCGTCAGGTCGATGCTGGACGAGTACGGGCTGCCGGAGGAGTACGAGCCGGTGGAGGGCGACTCGACGGCGGCGCGGGGGCGGCGGCCGGCGTTCAGGGCGGCGGGCTCCAGGGCGGAGGGGCCGGTCCGGTCGAGGGCGGATTCCTCGGCGGCTAGGGCAGGCTCCGTAGCGGACGACGGGGAGTCGCCCGCCGCGGCCAGGGCGGGCACCTGGCGGCCGCCCCGGGCCCGGCCCAGCATGCCGTTCTGGCGGGAGATGGCCTTCAGCTCGGCCCGCTCGCGGCGGTCCGCGCTGCGGGCGCGGATCTTGGCGTCCAGCTTGGCCTGGCGCTCCTCGCGGACCTCCTCGACGGCCTCGTCCAGGCTGCGGACGTTCTCCAGCAGCATCAGCGACCAGGCCGCGTAGGTCTCGCGCGGGGCGCGCAGCCAGCGGACCACGCGGATCTGCGGCAGCGGGCGGGGCACCAGGCCCTGCTCGCGCAGCGCCGCCCGGCGGGTCTGCTTCAGCGCCCGGTCGAACAGCACGGCCGCCGAGATCGACATGCCGGCGAAGAACTGCGGGGCGCCGTCGTGCGAGCCGCCGCGCGGGGCGTGCACCCAGTTGAACCAGGCCGAGGCGATGGCGAACAGCCACACCAGCATGCGCGAGCCGAGCGCCGCGTCGCCGTGGCTGGCCTCGCGCACCGCGAGCACCGAACAGAACATGGCCGCGCCGTCCAGGCCGAACGGGACCAGGTACTCCCAACCGCCGGACAGGTTCAGGTTCTGCTGGCCGAAGCCGACCAGGCCGTGGAAGGACAGCGCGGCCGCGACACCGGCACAGCAGAACAACAGGACGTACGAGGCACCGCCGTAGATGGCCTCCTTGCGGCGGCGGCGCTCCTCGCTGCGCTCCCAGGAGTCGCCGGACTCCTCGGCCTTGTTGTTCTTGAAACGCAGGAAGGCCACCAGGATGGCGGTGAACAGCAGCGCTGCGCCGCCGACCACGGCCCAGACCAGCTGTATGGAGGAGAGGTTCATCGCGGGGAGGGCCTCGGCTTTCCGCAGGGCAGGGGAAGTTGGAGGTGACGTGGCGCACGGGACAACGCACGGGACACCTGTGCGGAGAGACGATATCGCGTCCGGAGGGTGGGCATCGTACGGGAGTGACGAACCCTCTGCCAGCGCACCCCGTCGGAGGGTTGACGTTGACTCAGGGCCCCGTGGGTGGGTATTGGAGAGGCTAGGACAGAACCGGCGCTGGGGGAGGACACGATGGTCTCGGTGTGGGAGTTCCTGAAAGGGGACCGCAACAGCTTCGACACCGGAGGGCAGTTCAAGGTCACGCTCACCAAGTCCCAGCCGCAGCACGCCATCACGGGATCGGCCGCCACCACCGGCTACCTGTACATCAACCTGCACTGGTCGACCCGCAGCGCCGAACGACCCACCGCCGTCGGCGCGCTGCGCCGCTTCTTCGACCCGCGGATCCTGCGGCCGCTGGAGCCCGCCACGGCCGGCTCCGCGCCGGTCGGCGTCGACCTCGACCTGGCGTGCCTGTACGAACTCGCCGACGGCACCCGGGGTGTGGTGCAGCCGCTGGGCCGGTTCTTCGGCGACCTGAACCGGCCGCCGTACATCAAGCTGTCCGGTGACGACGTGTCAGGTGCGCCGTCCGGCGAGACCATGCACGTCAACCTGGAGAAGAAGGACCAGTTCAAGCGGCTGCTGGTGTTCGTCTACATCTACGACGACACCCCGGCGTTCGACCGCACCCAGGCCGTGGTCACCATCGTTCCGCAGAGCGGCCCGCGGATCGAGATCAAGCTGGACGAGCGGGCCCCGGCGGCCCGCTCGTGCGCGGTGGTGCTGATCGAGAACGACGGCGAGGGCAAGCTGACGATCCGTCGCGAGGTGCGGTACGTGCACGGCTTCCAGTCCGACCTGGACCGGCTGTACGGCTTCGGCATGCAGTGGGAGCGGGGCTACAAGACCCCGGACCGGCCCGGCGAGCCGTAGCCGTCAGCGCGGCTGGAACTGCGGGCCCTGCGGCGGCAGCGCGAACGGCGTGCCCGGCTGCGGGGGCGCCGGCGGCTGGACGGGGGCGGGCTGCTGCGGCACCGGCGGCCGGTGCGCGGGCGGCTGCTGCGGGTAGCCGTAGCCCTGCGGCTGCGGGTGGCCGTACCCGGGGGCGGCCGGCTGGGGGTAGCCGTAGCCGCCCGCCTGGGGCTGCGGGTAGCCGTAACCCTGCGGCTGCGGGTAGCCGTACCCGGCGGGCGGCTGCTGCGGCGCGACGGGCGGCTGCGCGGCGTGGTGGACGGTCGGCGGCAGCGCGGGCGGCGGCGGGGCGAGGACCGGCGCGGGCGGGGCCGCGGCGACCTCCCTGGTGGGTTGAGCCGGGGCGAGCGTCCAGTCGTCCTCGTCCACCGGGAGCGGCGCGGGCCGCTCGGCGGCGGCTTCGGGCGCGGCGGCCGGGCCGGGCAGCCGCGGGTCGGCGCCCGGGGAGTCGCCGGCGGACTCCTCCACGGTGATGCCGAAGTCGGTGGCCAGCGCCACCAGCCCGTCCAGGTAGCCCTGGCCGACGGCGCGGAACTTCCAGCCGCCGGAGCGGCGGTACAGCTCGGCGGCGACCAGCGCCGTCACCTGCTCGTGCTCGTCGACGGCGAACTCGGCCAGCGCGGGCGTCCCTTCGGGCGCGCCGGCGTCGAACAGCAGCACCCGCAGGCCCGGCACGGCGGGGAACGCGCCGCCCTCGGCGGAGCCGGCCAGCACCACCCGGTCCACCTCGACGGGCAGCTTCGCCAGGTCGATCTCCAGCGCGTCCCGGATCCAGCCGTCCGCGGCCTGCTTGGGCAGGTGGCGGACCAGGCCGGACGGGTGCCGGGGCTGGTTGTAGAACACGAAGTCCAGGTCGTCGCGGACCCTGCCGTCGCCGGCCAGCAGCAGGGCCGAGGCGTCCACGTCCGGAATGCCCGGGGTGTCCGTCCAACGCAGGACGGCACGGACGGCGTTGGCCGTCAGCGGGATGTTGGCGCCCTTCGCCATCACGTGCGTCATAGCGCACCATCCTGCCGCCTGCCAGGGGCCCGGGACAACGCGGACGCGGGCCCGGGACGGCGTGACGGCACCGACAAGCTTGTGGGAATTCGATGTTTCGAACTGCTGCACCGGCCCCGTCCGGCCGTACGATGGGCGGCCGGCGGCCAGGTGCTCCCACCTCCACCGCGGCGACGGCGCCCCGGCGAACTATCCGGCCGCGCCAACCGTCCATGAGTCGAGGCGTCAGCCGGCCAGGCCCCCGAGCGGGGCCCCACAGATCAGAGCGGGAGAGCACTTTGCGCCACTTCGGGCATCTCGCGGACGACGTCCGCAGCCGGCTCTTTCACGAGCAGCCCGTCGCCTTCGAGCGGGACAGCGGGGCGGACGTCCTGGCCACCGCGCTCGGTGCCACGCTCTACAGCCCCGCCACCCGCCCCACCCTGGCCCGGGACGTCCGCCGGCAGGCCGAGCGCGGCGTGGTCTCCATGGTGCTGTGCCTGGAGGACGCGATCGCCGACCACGAGGTGGACGGCGCCGAGCACAACCTGGTCGCCCAACTCACCGCGCTCGCCGAGCAGGACGCGGCGGACGGCGCCGAACTGCCGCTGCTGTTCGTCCGGGTCCGCGCACCCGAGCAGATCACCGACCTGGCCCGGCGGCTGGGCCCCGCGCTGCGGCTGCTCAGCGGCTTCGTGGTGCCCAAGTTCACCGAGGACAGCGGGCGGCCGTTCCTGGAGGCGCTGACCGCCGCCGAGGAGGCCGGCGGGCAGCGGCTGTTCGTCATGCCGGTGCTGGAGTCGCCCGAACTCGCCCACCTGGAGAGCCGCCGCGAGCAGCTGTTCGGCATCGCCCGGCTGCTCGACAAGCACCGCGAGCGGGTGCTCGCCGTCCGGCTCGGCGTCACCGACCTGTGCTCCGCGTACGGGCTGCGCCGCTCGCCCGACCTGACCGCCTACGACGTGGCGCTGGTGGCGCAGGTGATCGGCGACGTGGTCAACGTGCTCGGCCGCGCCGACGGCACCGGGTTCACCGTCACCGGGCCGGTCTGGGAGTACTTCCCGCTCCAGGAGCGGATGTTCAAGCCGCAGCTGCGCCGCACCCCGTTCGCCGAGGCCAGCCCGCCCGCCGACGGGGTCCGCCGGCGGCTGATCGAACACGACCTGGACGGGCTGATCCGGGAGATCGAACTCGACCGGGCCAACGGGCTGTTGGGCAAGACCTGCATCCACCCCAGCCACGTCGCCGCGGTGCACGCGCTGTCCGTGGTCACCCACGAGGAGCTGTGCGACGCCCGCGACATCCTCCAGCAGCACCGCGGCGGCGGCGGGGTGAGCCGCTCCGCGTACACCAACAAGATGAACGAGGCCAAGCCGCACCGGGCCTGGGCCGAGCGGGTGCTGCTGCGGGCCCAGGTGTTCGGCGTCGCGCGGGCCGAGGTGTCCTTCGCGGAACTGCTGTCGGCCTGCGTCTGCTGACGATTCGTCAACCGCGCGCTGACGGCTCATCGACCGATCGGTGGATGCCGGCGTCCACCGGACGGCCACCGGATGCGCGCCGATCGTTGCGGGAAGCCTCACCGATCGGTCGATCCGCGGGCCCGCGCGCTCCCCGTACGCTCGAACCCGGACGCACCGCCGTGCGCCCTGCCGGACACCACCAGCACCACCCGTAGCACCCGCACCACCAGCACCGCCCGTCGTCGTGATGAGAGGAGCCCCCGTTGACCGTCGACACCACCGCCCCCGGGCCGGTCGGGGCCGAGCCCTGGACCGGCCAGTGGGTCACCGACCGGCTGGGCCTGCGCCTGACCGGCGGGCCCGAGCTCACCGCGCTGATCGGCCTCGCGCTGCGCCGCAACCCCAAGCGCGCCCACCTGCTGGTCTCCCAGGTGCTGGGCAAGCACGTCCCGCAGCGGCCCGAGGTGGTGCACGGCGCCGGGCTCGCACTCGGCCGCCGGGTGGCCGCGCTGCTCGGCCCCGCGGAGACGGCGCGCGCCGTGGTGCTCGGCTACGCGGAGACGGCCACCGCGCTCGGCCACAGCGTCGCCGACGGCCTCGACGCGCCCTACCTGCACTCCACCCGCCGCCCCGTGCCCGGCCTCGCCCCGCTCGGCGGCTTCGAGGAGGAGCACTCGCACGCCACCAGCCACCTGCTGCTCCCGGAGGATCCGCAACTCCTCGCCGGGGACGGCCCGTTGGTCCTGGTCGACGACGAGTTCTCCACCGGCACCACGGTGCTCAACACCATCCGCGCCCTGCACGCCGCACACCCCCGCGAGCGGTACGTGGTGGTCGCCCTGGTCGACCTGCGCACCCCCGCCGACCGCGCCCGCCTGGAGGCCGCCGCCGCCGAACTCGGCGCCCGGCTCGACCTGGTGGCCACCGCCGGCGGCGGCGTCCAGCTGCCCGACGGCATACTGGAGCGCGCCCGGCAGCTCATCGACACCACCCCCGAACCGGCCGAACCGCCCCTGTCGCAGGGCGGGTTGACGCGCCTCGCGCTGCCCTGGCCGGACGGCCTGCCGGACGGCGGCCGGCACGGCTTCACTCCCGCCCACCGCCGCCGCCTCGACCGGGCGCTGCCCGCCCTCGGCGCCGCCCTCGCCGGGGCCGTCGGCCCCCGGCCCCGCCGGGTGCTGGTGCTGGGCTGCGAGGAGCTGATGTACGCGCCGCTGCGGCTCGCCGACGCCCTCCAGCGCCGACTGCCCGACGCCGAGGTGCGGTTCTCCACCACCACCCGCTCCCCGGTCTTCGCCCACGACCACCCCGGCTACGCGATCCGCACCCGGCTCGCCTTCACCGCCCACGACGACCCGGCCGGCGACGACTCCACCGAGCGCTACGCCTACAACGTCGCCCCCGGCAGCGACCCGGCCCGCCGCTTCGACACCGTCGTCCTGGTCGTCGACGACCCCGCCGACACCCCCGCCCTGCACCACGGCCCCGACGCCCTGCTGCCCCGCCTGCGCACCGCCACCGACCATGTGGTGCTCGCCGTTCTCCCGTCGTACCGCCCCGCGCCACCCGCCTGACGCCCCGCCGACCACCCGCTGACCGAGCATCACCCCTGCGCACCCCACCGAAGGCCCGGGATGACCCCACACACCGCCCCCGCCCCGCCCGCCGCCCGCCCGCTGCACGGGCCGGCCTTCTCCAGCTACCCGGCCGCCGACGTCACCTGGCTGCTCAAGGACCTCTCCGACGTCCACCTCGAGGCACCCGTCGAGGAGCGCGAGGAGGCTGTGCAGTCCGGCGGCGCCCACTACGCCGAGTCGCTGCCGGTCGAGTACCAGCCCAGCGCCGAGTACCAGCAGCTGTTCCACACCGCGCTGGCCGCCTCCGCCGCCCGGCTCGCCACCGCCGTCGGCACCGTCGCCGAAACCCTGCTGCGCGAACGCGGCAAGCATTTGGTGCTCGCCTCGCTGGCCCGGGCCGGTACCCCCGTCGGCGTCCTGATCCGCCGCTGGCTCGCCCACGCCCACGGCCTCGACGTGCCGCACTACACCGTGTCCATCGTCCGCGGCCGCGGCATCGACCAGGTCGCCCTGCGCCACCTCGCCGCCCACCACCGCGCCGCCGACGTGGTCTTCGTCGACGGCTGGACGGGCAAGGGCGCCATCACCCGCGAGCTCGACGCGGCACTCGCCGGCACCGGCTTCGACCCGGAGCTCGCCGTCCTCGCCGACCCCGGCAGCTGCGTGCGCACCTACGGCACCCGCGACGACTTCCTGATCCCGTCCGCCTGCCTCAACTCCACCGTCTCCGGCCTGGTCTCCCGCACCGTGCTGCGCGCCGACCTCACCGGGCCCGGCGAGTTCCACGGCGCCAAGTACTACCGGCACCTGGCCGACGCCGACGTCTCCCTGCACTTCGTCGACACCGTCGCCGCCGAGTTCCCGGCCGTCGCCGCCGCCGTCGCCGCCGAGACCGCCCGCCTCGCCGCCACCGACCGCACCCCCGGCTGGGAGGGCTGGGCCGCCGTCGAACGGATCAGCGCCGAGTACGGCATCGACAGCGTCAACCTCGTCAAGCCCGGCGTCGGCGAGACCACCCGCGTCCTGCTGCGCCGCGTCCCCTGGCGGATCCTCGCCCGCCGCGGCGCCGGCGCCGACCTCGACCACATCCGGCTGCTCGCCGCCCAACGCGGCGTCCCCGTCGAGGAGATCGACGACCTGCCGTACAGCTGCGTCGGCCTCATCCATCCGCGCTACACCCGCGGCGCCACCGGCGCGGACGGCACCGCCGTCCACACCTGACCCTGCCCCCGACCGAAGGAGACCCCGCCCGTGCCGCAGTTCCTGGTCGCCAGCGACCTCGACCGCACCCTCGTCTACTCCAACCGCGCGCTCGCCCTGGACGTGCCCGACCGGCTCGCCCCGCGACTGCTCTCGGTGGAGGTGCACGACGGCAAGGCGCTCTCCTTCATGACCGAGAAGGCCGCCGAACTGCTCGCCGAACTCGCCGAGCAGACCCCCGTGGTCCCGATCACCACCCGCACCCGCACCCAGTACGAGCGGATCAACCTGCCCGGCCCCACCCCCGGCTGGATCCCCCCGTACGCGGTCTGCTCCAACGGCGGCCACCTGCTGGTCGACGGCGTGCCCGACACCGACTGGCAGCACGAGATCCGCGCCCGGCTCGACGCGGCCAGCGCCCCGCTGCCCGAGGTCGTCGAACACCTCGCCATCGCCGCCGACCCCGAGTGGACGCACAAGCGGCGGGTCGCCGACGACCTGTTCGCCTACCTGGTGGTCGAACGCGCCGAACTCCCCGCCGGCTGGATCGACGAACTCACCGCCTGGTGCGCCGAACGCGGCTGGACGGTCTCCCTCCAGGGCCGCAAGGTCTACGCGGTGCCCGCGCCGCTCTCCAAGAGCGCCGCACTCGCCGAGGTCCGCCGCCGCACCGGCGCGCGGACGGTCCTCGCCGCCGGAGACTCGCTGCTCGACGCCGAGCTGCTGCTCACCGCCGACCACGGCTGGCGGCCCGGCCACGGCGAACTCGCCGAGACCGGGTGGGTCGCCGAGGGCGTCACCGCGCTCACCGAGATCGGCGTCGCGGCGGGCGAGGAGATCGTCCGGCAGATGCTGGCCCGGGTCCGCGCCGGGGAGGCGGCGGTGGCCGTCGCCGGCTGACGCCAGGCCCGGTGGGTCAGCCGCAGCAACCGCCTCCGCAGCAGCCGCCCCCGCCACCGCTCGGGGCCGGGGCGGCCGCGCCGGACGCGCCGCCCGTCACGGCGACAGTCGACAGCAGCTTCACGGTGTCGGGGTGGCCCTCCGGGCAGACGGCCGGGTCGTTGGCCTGGGCCATCGGGCGGCTGAGTTCGAACGTGGCGCCGCAGGAGCGGCAGCGGAAGTCGTAGCGAGGCATGGGCAGCAGGGTACCCAGACCCCGCGGTGCGGTACCCGCTCAGTGGCCGCGGATCATCGAGACCACCTCGGCCGCCGTCTCGCGCACCGCCGCCAGTTCGGTGAGGAACTGCCAGTAGTCGGGGTGGCGGCCGGCCTGTTCCAGGGAGGCCACCGCGCGGTCCAGGCGGCCCACCGCCGCGTCCAGCGGTCCGGCGTGCCGGGGGTCCGGCGCCTGGCGGCCGGACATGGCCAGTCGCTGGGCGTCGCGCAGGGCGAACCGGGCCTTCTCGATCTCGCGCTGCGGGTCGTGCTGCACCTCGTTCAGCCGGCGCAGCCGCTCGTTGACGGCCGTCACCGAACCCTCGGCGGTCTCCAGCAGGGCCCGCACGGTGCCGATCGACGCCGTGGCGTCCGCCCAGCGCTGGTCGTCGCGGGCCCGGACGGCCTCCGTCAGCCGGGAGCGGGCACCTCGCACCGCGTCGGCGGTCTGCGCCGACACGTGCTGGAGGTCCTGCCAGCACGCCGCCGAGAACCGCCGCCGCAACTCGCTCAACGCGGGCTCCACGGTGTCCGCCCGGTTCTCCAACGCGTCGATCCGGGTCCGCAGCGTGCCCACCCGGCGGTCGATCTCACCGGCCCGCTCCGGCAGCTGCGCCGCCTCCGCGCGCACCGCCTCCGCGCGCCGCACCACGTCCTCGGCGCGCTGCAGGGTGGCGGGCACGCCGTGCTGCGAGACCCCCTGGTTCAGGCGGGTCAGCTCCGGTGCGAGCTCGGCCAGCTTCGCCGCGAGGTCGTCCGCCTTCAGGCCCGCGCCGCGCGCCTGCTCCAGGGCGACGGTCGCCGCCAGCAGCGCCTGCTTGGCCCGCTCCACCGCCGGCGTCACCCGGATCAGCTGCGCCTCGGCGTGCTCCACCAGCGGCTGCAGGCGGGCGACGAAATCGCCGACCTCGGTGCGCTTCGCGTCCAGCTCGCGCCTGGACTGCTCCAGCTGCTGCTTGGCGCGGGAAGCCGCGGACGGCTCCAGCTCGGCGGCCTCCAGGTCCACCGCGTCCAGCGCCCCCAGATACGTCACCGTCACCTGGTCGATCCGCGCCACCAGGTCCGCGTACTCCTGCTCCACCCGGCGGGCGGTGGCCGGCTCGCCCGCCGACTTCACCGTCTCCACCGCGAGCAGGGCGTCGCGCTGCGCCGAATCCAGCTCGTAGAACGACTCCTGCGCCGCTTCCCGGGCCGCCCGGGCGTCCGCACGCATGCCGTCCCGCCGGCCGCCGCCCCACCAGCCGCCCCGACCCCCGCCACCGCCGCCGGCCACCCTCACCACGCGCTCCCTGCTCCGCCTCGTCCCGCCACTCCACTGCCATTCTTCCCGATCACCCCGCCCGCCCGGCACCCCCCGACCGCACCCCCGCTCCCAGGGGGCGGCGAACCACTCCCCGGACCAGGTAGTCTGTCCACTCGTCGTGCGACCGGCCCCACCGGTCCCCTTCGACGCGGGCGCATAGCTCAGCGGTAGAGCGCCGCCCTTACAAGGCGGATGTCGGCGGTTCGAAACCGTCTGCGCCCACAGTGTGCGACCCGGAAGCCCCGGACCGAGAGCGGTCCGGGGCTTTTGGTGTTCTTGGGGGCGGCGGGGCGGGCGAGGGGTGGTTACCAGGTCTTGGGGGCGTTGGCGATTCGGGTGGTGTTCCAGCGGCGGACGGCTTCGGCGAGGGCCAGGGCGAGGGGGGTGGCTGTGGTGGGGACGGTCCACCAGGGGAGGGAGGTCAGGAAGGCGAGGACGGTGGGGACGGCGCAGGCGAGGAAGGTGGTGAGGAGGGTCCAGCGGAAGACGTCGAGGGGGGCGGGGCGGCCGGTGGAGCGCAGGATGCCGAGGGTGGCGATCAGGGCGGCGGCGAGGGCGGCGTAGGTGCCGAGGCCGGCGGTGAACTGGGGTTCGTTGCGGGGCTTGTCGGCGGTGGCCTGGGAGGTGCCGGCCTGCTCCAGGGTCATCACCCGGCCGCGCCACACGGTGCCGTTGACGTGGTCGCCGGGTTCGAGGTCCTCCACCACCGGGCCGGGGTCGCCGAACGAGAGCTCGCCGTCCCAGAACGGGGTGCCGGTCACGGTGGCCCGGAAGCTGTGGCCCTTGCCGCCGTGGACGGTCGCGCTGACGACGGTGAACGGGACGGTGCGCACGCACCCCTCGACCGCCGCCGGCGGCTTGTCGGCGGGGCAGGCGGCGGCGGCCGTGTACGCGCGGTAGCTCTTGGTGTCGTCCGGGAGCATCACCCCGAACAGGAACCAGGCGGCCGCCGCCGGGATCAGGGCCGATGCGACGACGAGCGCGCCGCCGACGCGGGTCCAGGGCGACGGTGCGGGACGGTGGAGTCGGGTCATGACGGTTCTCCCCCCGGTCCGGTGGGCAGCGGGAGGGCCGGTCCGCCGTCGCCGGGGCGTGCCGCCCCGCCCCCTTCCGGGGGTCGGACGGTGAGGGGCGCCCGGGGCACCGGACGGTTTCGATGTTTCTGGAGCGTGTCCGAAGCGCGCGGAGGCTCTTGCGGGCGACACGGGGAGCGGCGGGTCCGCAGCGGCGGTCGGGCGGACGGGCGCGTCGGCGGACTTCGCGTCGAGTGCCACGCACACCCCCCGGCTCGGCTCGCAGGACACAGCTGTCCCTTGTTCGCCGACCAGGCTTCCCGGCACTCCTTCCGGAACCGTACCGAATTCCGGCCGCCTTTCGTACGGCAGTTCGCAAAGTCGGGATTGCGGGAGCCGCCACCGGCCCGGTTGCATGGCGGGATGGAGAGCAGCGGGCGGCCGGTGGTGTACCTGTTCGGGGCGGCGGCGGGGGCGGTGTTCGGGCTGCCGGAGGCGGTGCGGGAGGCCGGGGTGCGGGGGTGGGAGCCGGCGGTCGGGCTGACGCCGGCGGCGCGCGGGTGGCTGGAGGCGCAGCTGCCCGCTCTGGAGGAGCTGACCGGGCACCCGGTGAAGTCGGCGTACCGGTGGCCGGGCCAGCCGGACGTGCTGCCGCCGCCGGACGCGGTGCTGTTCGCGCCGGCCACGTTCAACTCCTTCAACAGCCTGGCGCTGGGCCTCACCGCGTCCTGGGTGGTCGGCTGTGCGGCCGAGGCGCTCGGCAAGGGCGTCCCGCTGGTGGTGATGCCCTGCGTCAACGCGGCGCTCGCCGCGCACCCCCAGTTCGCCCGCAGCGTGGAGACGTTGCGCGGGGCGGGCGCGCACGTCCTGTTCGACGGGGGCGGCGACGGGCCGTTCCCGTGGGAGGCCGGGCTGCGGACGGTGGAGCGGGTGCTGGACGGGCGGGGGCGGGCATGACGATCGAGGCGGAGCTGAAGGCCCGGGTGCGGGAGCCGGCGCGGCTGGCGGCCCGGCTGGACGCGTGGGCGGGCGGGCCGGGCCGGGCGGAGGTCTACCGGGACGTGTACTTCGACCGTCCCGGCGGCGAGTTGGCGGCGGACGGGGCCGAGCTGCGGGTGCGCACGGTGACGGGGGAATCCGGGGCGGTGCGGACGGTGCTGACGTACAAGGGCGCGGCGGTGGACGCGGCGTCGGGGTCGAAGCCGGAGACCGAGACGCCGGTGGCCGATCCGGTGGCGCTGCGGGCGATCCTGCGCGGGGCCGGCCTGGTCGAGGTGATCGCGTTCGAGAAGCGCTGCCGGAACTGGGAGCGGACCGAGGACGGCCGTCCGCTGCTGGCGACGCTGGTGGAGGTGCCGGAGCTGGCCGGGGCCTTCCTGGAGGTGGAGACCCCGGCCGCCGACGAGGCGGGGCTGCCGGCGGCGCTTGCCGCGGTGCGGAGGGTGCTGGGCCGGCTCGGCGTCGCGGAGGCGGACCTCACCACCGAGCTGTACACGGACGCGGTGGCCCGGGCCGGGGGCGGGTCAGAGCAGCTTGCGGGGCCCGACCGCCGGTAGCGGGTCGGTGGGCTCGCGGTGGGCGTGCAGCAGTTCGCGCGCGCCGCGCAGCTTCGCGGCGAGGCGGGCGGGCAGGACCAGCGTGTACAGCAGGCCTTCGCCGCCGGGGCCCTCCACCAGCCAGGAGCTCCAGGGGAGTTGGAGGGTGGCGGCGGGGCTGAAGGCGACCGGTCGGACGCCCGCGAGGGGGAGGTCGGTCAGGCCGAGGCGGCACCAGCTGGAGACGGTGAGGGTGCGGCGGGCGGGGTCGAAGCCGGCGGGCACGCAGTCGGTGACGCGTTCGCGGCCGATCCGGCGCAGGAACTCCAGGTTGCTCCGGGCGGCGAGGTGCTCCTCGGTGAACGATTCGACGGCGGCGCGCAGTTCGGCGGCGTAGCGGGCGGGGGTGGTGCCGGGCCGCCAGGGCAGCCGGATCTCGCCGAGGAGGTTGCCGAGGGCGCCGTCGGGGAGGCCGAGGGGGCGGCGCAGGTTGACCGGCAGGGTGAGGGTCTGCTCCTGGTCGTGGCCGTCGAGTTCGCGCAGGACGTGCAGCAGGTGGGCGCAGAGCGCGTCGTTGACGGACAGCCGCCGGCCGGCTTCGGCGGCGAGCGCGGCGCGCAGGCGGCGGAGCTCGTCGGGGGCGAACCAGATCTGCACGGTGCGGTTGGCGAGGCCGGCGGTGGCGACCGCGCGCCGCAGTTCGGCGGCCTCCTCGGGGTCGGGGAGGCGGAGGGAGGGGACGCCGCCGTCCGTGGCGGGCAGGTGGGCGGCGAGCTGGAGCTCGCGGTCGGGGGTGGGGGCGAGGGCGGGCGGCTCGGTGCCCTCGGTGCAGGCGGACCAGGTGCGCAGCAGCAGGGAGAAGGTGTGCATGTCGCCGACGGCGTGGTGCCAGGAGAGGCCGAGGACGCAGGCGCCGTCCGCGAGGCGGGTGAGCCGGGCGGTGAGCAGCGGCAGCCGTTCGCGCCGGGCCTCGGCGGCGCGGACGTGGTCGATCAGGCCGCCGGCGGGCAGCGCCATCCGGTCGAAGGCCTCGGTGAGGGTGTGGGGGGCGTCGGCGACGGTGAAGGGGACGCCGCTGTCGTCGGTGTCGATCCAGAGGTCGCCGTCGGCGGCGGTGCGCAGACGGCCGGCGAACTCGGGCAGCCGGTCGAGGGCCCGGGCGAGTCCGGCGGCGAGGGCGTCGGCGTCGAGGGGGCGGTCGTAGAAGAGGGCGACGGAGACCGGCAGGTCGGCGAGCAGCAGGTCGCCGACGGAGCAGCGGACGGGCCCGGGCCCCGGGCGGCCGGCCCGGACGGTGCGGATTTCGGTGTCGGACGTCAGCGTGCCGGTCATACCGGTCCCCTCCCTGGAGTGACGGGGGAACCATAGGGGCGCGCGGGCGGCGGAAACCAGAGGTGTCCGAACGGTCGCTGACGCGTCGTCCGGGCGGCGGGTTCCGGATCGAGCGGGTATGTGGCGTTTCTCATACCGATGCCCGAAAGGGGCGGAACGGGGTGACCTGCGGTTTTCGTCCCCGGATGAAAGGCCGTTAACAGAGCTGAAATGAAGGTGATTCAGGCTTAAAGATCATGTAATCGACGGAAACAGAGCCTAGCAGTGCATGAAACGCAGGCGTACGCTCGGGTTCTCCCGTGGTCTGCTGCGGAAACAGTGGGGGTTACGGTTCCCGCATGGTTCAGCTCGACAATCGCCCGGGAGCAGGCGCCGACGTCGCCGCCGGCTCGGACGCCTCCGGCGGCGTCCGCTCAAAGGGCCTCAACAGCAACTCGGTGGGCCTGCTGGGCAACACCGTGATCGGCGTGTCCACGGTCGCCCCGGTGTACTGCCTGACGACGACGCTGGGTACCACCGTGGCCGCCGTCGGCCTGCAGATGCCGGCCCTCTTCCTGGCGGGCTTCCTGCCGATGCTGCTGGTGGCCTTCGCCTACCGGGAGCTGAACAAGGCGATCCCCGACAGCGGCACCTCCTTCACCTGGACGGTGAAGGCGTTCGGGCCGAAGATCGGCTGGATGTGCGGCTGGGGCCTGGTGATCGCCACGATCATCGTGCTGTCCAACCTCGCGGGCGTCGCCACCGAGTACCTGTACCTGCTGCTCGGTGAGATCACCCGCAGCGACTCGGTCGCCGCGCTGAACGACAACAAGCTGGTGCACGTGGTCACCTGCCTGGCGCTGATCGCCGTCGCGACCATGATCAGCTACCGCGGCATGACCGCCACCAAGGGCGTCCAATACGCGCTGGTGGGCCTTCAACTCGCGGTCCTCGGCCTGTTCGGCGTCATGGCGATCACCAAGGCCGTCGGCAACGGCGACGCCGGATCGCTGCACTTCTCCTGGAGCTGGCTCAACCCCTTCGAGGCCAGCTCCTTCACCGCGTTCGTGGCCGGCCTGTCGCTGTCGCTGTTCATGTACTGGGGCTGGGACGCCTCGCTGAGCGCCAACGAGGAGACCGGCGACAGCGACAAGATCCCCGGCCGGGCCGCGATGCTCGCCATGGTGGTGCTGGTCGGCTCCTACCTGTTCACCGCCGTCGCGGTGCAGATGTACGCGGGCGTCGGCACCACCGGCACCGGCCTCGACAACCCCGAGACGTCCTCCAACGTGCTGGCCGTGCTGGCCGGCCCGGTGATGGGCCCGGCGCTCGGCGTGCTGCTGTTCGTCGCCGTGCTGTCCTCCGCCGCCGCGAGCCTGCAGACCACCTTCATCCCGGTCAGCCGCACGGTGCTGGCGATGAGCGTGTACGAGGCGCTGCCGAGCTCCTTCACCCAGGTCAACGAGCGCTACAAGACCCCCGGCCGGGCGATCGTCACGGCCGGTGTCGGCACCGGCGTGTTCTACACCGTGATGACGCTGGTCAGCTCGCACGTGCTGGCCGACACCATCGCCGCGCTGACGCTGATGATCTGCTTCTACTACTCGCTGACCGCGTTCGCCTGCGCCTGGTACTTCCGCCGCGACCTGCGCAACTCGGTCCGGGACGCGGTGCTCAAGGTGATCTTCCCGGTGCTCGGCGGCCTCACCCTGGCCGGGATCTTCGGCAAGTCGATGGTCGACATGATCGACCCGTCCTACGGCAGCGGCAGCTCCGTGTTCGGCGTCGGCAGCGTCTTCGTGGTCGGCGCGGGGCTGCTCGCGCTCGGCCTGGTGGTGATGGCCGTGATGACGCGGCGGAGCCCGGCGTTCTTCCGCGGCGAGGTGCTCACGCGTGACACTCCGGCCCTGGTGATCCCGGACTGAGGCGGGGCGCGAAGCCCGGGCGGGTGCGAAAACGGGGGCGCCCCCCGCGCCCCCGGTTCCGCACCCACCCGCTCAGTAGGCGACGGTGAAGCGCTCGCCGAGGTGCTTGGGCCGCTCGATCTCGTCCAGCAGGGCCACCGCGTAGTCCTCGGTGGAGATCCGGCTCTGGCCGTCGGCGTCGAGCAGGAGGTCTTCCAGGGCCTCGCGGTAGGCGCCGGTGCGCTCGCCCGGGGCGATGGTGCCGGCCGGGGAGAGGTTGGTCCAGCGCAGGTCGGTGACGGTGCGCAGGAAGTCCAGCGCGTCGCCGTGCGCGTGCATGATCTGGAGCAGGAACTCCGGCAGGCCCTCCGCGTCCCACACCTGCTTGCCGTCGGGGGTGCGGAGCGAGCCCGCGCCGCCCACCGTGATCAGTCGCGGTGCGGCGTCGCCCAGCGTGCGCAGGCCCGCCACCAGCGACTCGAAGGACGGCTCGATCAGCGCCTGGTGGCCCGGCCCGTCGCCGCCGCCGACCGCGCTGACCACGACGTCGGCGCCCTTGGCGTGTTCGGCCACCGAGGCGGCGTCGAGGACGTCCCCGACCGCGACCGTGAGCGCCGGGTGGGTGGTCGTCAGCTTCGCCGGGTCGCGGACCACGGCGGTGACGGTGTGGCCGCGGCGCAGGGCCTCGTCCAGGACGCGGGAGCCGATGGTGCCGGTGGCGCCGTACAGGGTGATGGTGCTCATGGGGTGGGTCTCCTCGTGCTTGCCGTTTTCCGTCTGCTGTCCGACCGTACGGCGGGTCTCGGCCGCTCTGCGAGGTGCGCGGCCGACAGCGCATGGTGAAAAACGGACAGTCGGAGCGGGTCGACGGTCTCGGGGGGCTTCGCGGGCGGGGGAGCCGAGGGGGAGTACGGGCTGTCGCCACTCTTGACACCGTGTCATGGGCGCGCCAACTTAGGGGAACCCCACGGAGACCCGCACCCCGAGAGGCACCCCCATGAAGAAGCCGCTCATCGGCGCGCTCGGCACCCTGCTGCTTGCCGGAACCGCCCTGGTGACCGCCACCCCCGCGTCCGCCGTCACCGTGAGCCTGGCCGGGACGGTCGCGCTCAGCAACTGCTCCGGCTCGCTGATCCGGATGCCCAACTCCGTGGACACCGACCCCGGGCTGATCCTCACCAACGGCCACTGCCTGGAGACCGGCATGCCGAACCCGGGGCAGGTCGTCACCGACAAGGCGTCGACCCGCAGCTTCACCCTGCTCAGCTCCAGCGGCAGCAGCCTCGGCACCGTCCGCGCCAGCCGGATCGTCTACTCGACGATGACCGACACCGACGTCACCATCTACCGGCTGAGCACCAGCTACGCGAGCATCAAGAGCCGCTACGGGATATCCCCGCTGACCATGTCCACCACGCACCCGGTGGCCGGCAGCGCGATCAAGGTGCCCTCCGGCTACTGGAAGACCATCTACTCCTGCAACGTGGACGGCTTCGCGTACCGGCTGAACGAGGGCGGCTGGACCTTCAAGGACTCGGTCCGCTACACCTCCGGCTGCAACATCATCGGCGGCACCTCCGGCTCCCCGGTGGTCGACGTCAACAGCGGCCAGGTCGTCGCCGTCAACAACACCATGAACGAGGACGGCCAGACCTGTACCTTGAACAACCCGTGCGAGGTGGACCAGAACGGCACGGTGACCATCCACCCCAACATCGGCTACGCGCAGGAGACGTACACCATCCCGAACTGCTTCGCCCCCGGCAACCTGCTCGACCTGACCCGGACGGGCTGCGTGCTGCCTCGCCCGTAGCCGGGCCCGCCGCGCCGCAGCCGTCCGCGACCCCTCCGCGGGCGGCTGCGGCGCGTCGCGCCCTCGTCGAGCAGCTAGAAGAGGCGGCGCAGCAGGCCGGCCTTGCCCGCCGTGAACGGCGGGTAGGCCGCCCGCAGGGTGTCCAGGGCGAGCGGCTTGGACAGCACCGCCTTGGTGTGGCTGAACGTCTCCACCGAGAGGCGGCCGTGGTAGCCGCCCTGGCCGCTCTCGCCGACCCCGCCGAACGGCAGCCCCGGCACGGAGAGATGGGCGTTCGGGATGCCGAAGGCCAGCGCCCCCGAGGAGGTCTCGGCGGTCAGCCGGCGCCGGGTCCGCGCGGAGGCGGTGAACGCGTACAGCGCCAGCGGCTTGTCGCGGGCGGTGATGAACGCGATCGCGGCGTCCAGGTCGGGGACGCGGACGATCGGCAGGACCGGGCCGAAGATCTCCTCGCGCATCACCGGCGAGTTTGGGTCCACGTCGGCCAGCACCGTCGGCGCGAGGTAGCGGGTGGCGCGGTCGTGCTCACCGCCGACGACGGTGCGGCCGTCGGCCAGCAGCGCCGTCAGCCGGTCGAAGTGGCGCTCGTTGACGATCCGCCCGTAGTCCGCGCTGCCGGCCGGGTCCTCGCCGTACATCGTCCGTACGGCGGCGGCCAGTTCGGCCTCCAGGGCGGGCCCGGTGTCGCCGATCGCGAGGACGTAGTCGGGGGCGACGCAGGTCTGGCCGGCGTTCATGAACTTGCCCCAGACGATCCGCCGGGCCGTCGCGGCCAGGTCGGCGCCCGGATCGACGACCGCCGGGCTCTTGCCGCCCAACTCCAGCGTCACCGGCGTCAGATGACGTGCGGCGGCGGCCATCACGATCCGGCCGACGGTGCCGTTGCCGGTGTAGAAGACGTGGTCGAAGCGCTGCTCCAGCAGGGCGGTGGTCTCCGGCACCCCGCCCTCGACCACGGCCACGGCCCGCGGGTCCAGGACGCGCGGCAGCCAGTGGGCGAGCGCGGCGGAGGTTGCCGGGGCGAGCTCGCTCGGCTTGACCACCACGCAGTTGCCCGCCGCGAGCGCACCGACCAGCGGGGCCAGGGCCAGCTGCAACGGGTAGTTCCACGGGCTGATCACCAGCACCGTGCCCAGCGGCTCGCGCACCGTCCGCGCCCGGGCGGGCGCGAGGGCCAGGGGCACGGCGACCCGGCGCGGGCGCAGCCAGCGGGACAGGTGGCGCAGGGTGTGGTCGATCTCCTTGACGGTGAACCCGATCTCGGTGAGGTACGCCTCGGTCGGGCTCTTGCCGAGATCGGCCTTCAGCGCCTCCGCGAAGACCTTCTCCTGCTCGACCAACAGGCCTCGCAGTGCGCGGAGTTGGGCCTTGCGCCAGGCGAGGGGGCGGGTGCGGCCGGTGGCGAAGGCCGCGTTTAGGCGGGCGACGGTCGCGGCGGGGGATTCGGGGGCCGCGGTGGCTTCGGTGGTGGGCGTTGTGGAAACGCCGGCGGGAGCGTTCATGGGGACGAGGATAAACGAAACGAAGTTATTTCGTTTCGTTTTGATGGTTCCCCGTAGGCTGGGTGCCATGACCCGCACCGCACCCACCGCGACCCCGCAGCGACGCGGCCGACCCCGCGACGCCGCACGCGACCGGGCCATCCTGGACGCCACCCTGGCCGTCCTCACCGAGAGCGGCTACCGCGCCCTGACCACCGCCGCGGTCGCCGCCCGCGCGGGCGTCTCCACCGCCACCCTCTACCGGCGCTGGTCCTCCAAGGACGAACTCGTCATCGCCGCCGCCGCGACCCACGTCGAGGACGTCCACGACCACCCCGACACCGGCACCCTGGAGGGCGACCTGCGCATCCTCCTCCGCGACAAGGCCGCCACCCTCACCGGCGAGGCCGGCCGCCTGATGCAGGCCCTCGTCGGCGAAGCCGCGCAGAACGCCGCCCTCGCCGACGCCCTCACCACCGCCTTCCTCGAACCCGTCCACCGCCGGGTCGCCGAAGTGGTCCGCCGCGCGGCCGCCCGCGGCGAGATCGATTCCGTCCCGGACCCGGACCTGCTCGGCGCGATCGTCGTCGGCCCGCTCATGTCCCGCTTCCTCCTCACGCCCCGCCCGGACCTCGTCGACACGAAGACGGCCCAGGCGACGGCGGACCGGCTGCTCCCCTTCGCGCTCCGCGCACTCGGGGGATGAGCGGGGGTGCGAAACCAGGGGCCCGGGGAACGGCGGGGCCGAGCTGCGGAGGAGCAACGGGGCGTTGAGCGTTCGGCCTTTTCTGGTCCCCGTTCTTTGACCCGAAACAGATCGACCGCCAGAGGCCCCCGACCGCCAGCAGCTCGCCCTCGCCGTTCCCCGAGCCCCTGACGGGGCCTCCACCGTTCCCCGAGATCGGACGGGGCGCTCGTGCTCTTTCTGAAGAGCTGAATCGGTGCTTCAATCCTTGGTATGGCCTATCGACGCACCGCCGCCGTGCAAGCCCGGCTGGACGGGCAGCGGGAGGCTGTGGTGCGGGCGGCGGTGGGGTTGCTGGGGGAGCGGGGGTATGCCGGGTGTTCGATGGCGGCGGTGGCTGAGCGGGCCGGGATCGCCACGGGCAGCATGTACCAGCACTTCGACAGCAAGGCCGATCTCGCGGTGACGCTGTTCCGGACGGTCTGCGGCCGCGAGATCGACGCCGTCACCGAGGCCGCCGAGCGGGCCGCCGACCCGTTGGACGGGGTCGCCGCCGTGGTGGCGACCTTCGCAGTGAGGGCGCTGAGGTCGCCCCGGCTGGCCTACGCCCTGCTCGTCGAGCCCGCCGATCGGGTGGTGGAGGCGGAGCGGTTGGTGTTCCGGCGGGCGTTCCGCGACCTGATCGCCCGTCGCATCGAGCAGGCTGTCGCGTCCGGCCGACTCCCCGCCCAGCCCGCCCGGCTGACCGCCGCCGCGATCGTCGGTGCGGTCGGGGAGGCGCTGGTGGGGCCGCTCGCGGACGGGCAGCCGCCGGAGAACGTGTTGCCCGAGCTCGTCACCTTCACCCTGCGCGCCCTGGGAGGGCACTGATGGCAAGCACGCACGAGGTCACCAACCAGGTGCCCGACCCGTACGGCCACGACGTCGCCGAGGACCCGACGCTGCTGGCCGCGCTGGAGCGGGCCGGAGCCGGGTGGGCCGCCGACGTACTGCACCGGCTGGGCCGGCTGGCCGGCACCGAGCAGGCCGCCGACTGGGCCCGGCTCGCCAACGACAACCCGCCGGTGCTGCGCACCCACGACCGCTACGGCCACCGGGTGGACGAGGTCGAATTCCACCCGTACTGGCACGAGTTGATGCGCACGGCCGTCGAGTACGGCCTGCACGCCGCGCCCTGGCAGGACGACCGGCCGGGCGCGCACACCGCGCGGGCGGCCAAGTTCTACGTCTGGGGGCAGGTCGAGGCGGGGCACACCTGTCCGATCTCGATGACGTACGCGTCCGTGCCCGCGCTGCGCACCAGTCCCGAACTCGCCGCCGGGTACGAGCCGTTGCTGGCCGCGCGGGAGTACGACTTCGGGTTGCGCGAGCCGCACGGCAAGCGCGCTCTGATCGCCGGCATGTCGATGACCGAGAAGCAGGGCGGCTCGGACGTCCGCACCAACACCACCCGCGCGGTGCCGGCCGGCGACGGCACGTACCGGCTGGTCGGCCACAAGTGGTTCACCTCCGCGCCGATGTCGGACCTGTTCCTGACGCTCGCCCAGGCCCCGGGCGGCCTGTCCTGCTTCGTGCTGCCGCGCGTGCTGCCCGACGGCAGCCGGAACGCGCTGCGGCTGCAGCGGCTCAAGGACAAGCTCGGCAACAAGTCCAACGCGTCCGCCGAGATCGAGTACGAGGACGCGGTGGGCTGGCTGGTCGGTGAGGAGGGACGCGGAGTGCGGACCATCATCGAGATGGTCAACATGACCCGCCTGGACTGCACCACGGGCGCCGCCTCCGCGATGCGCTACGGCGCGCTGCGGGCCCTGCACCACGCGAGCCACCGGCACGCGTTCGGCAGGCCGCTGGTCGAGCAGCCGCTGATGCGCAACGTCCTCGCCGACCTGGTCGTCGAGTCGGAGGCCGCCACCGCGATCGCCATGCGGCTCGCCGAGGCCACCGACCGGGCCCTGGCCGGCGACGAGCAGGAGGCCCGGTTCCGCCGGCTCGGGCTGGCCGTCGCCAAGTACTGGGTGTGCAAGCGCGGCCCGGGCCACGCCGCCGAAGCCCTGGAGTGCCTGGGCGGCAACGGCTACGTCGAGGAGTCCGGCATGCCGCGGCTGTACCGGGAGGCCCCGCTGGTGTCCATCTGGGAGGGCTCCGGCAACGTCGCCGCGCTCGACGCGCTGCGCGCGATGGCCCGCCAGCCCGAGAGCGTCGCCGCGGTGTTCGCCGAACTCGACGCCGCGAGTGGACTCGACCGCCACTTCGACACTGCCGTGGCCGACCTCCGCAAGGACCTCGCCGACTCGGAGCAGCTCGAATACCGCACCCGCCACCTGGTCGAACGCCTCGCCCTCACCCTCCAGGCGTCCCTGCTCCTGCGCCATGGCGATCCGGCCGTCGCCGAGGCCTTCACCGCGACCCGCCTCGCCGGCCGCGCGGGCCTGGCCTACGGCACCCTGCCGACGGGCCTCGACACGGCAGCGATCCTGGACCGGATTCCGGACCTGCCCTGAGAACGGAAGGGTGCGAAAAGAGGGGAGCGCCGACTTCCGCAAGGGCGCGATCACGTGCAGGTCATTGCTCTGCGTCGCGATCTTGCGGTTGAGCGCCTCCCGGCTCGCGCAGTTCCCCGCGCCCCTGTTTTCGCGCCCACCCGCGTTTCGCGCCCTCCCGCCTTTCGCGCCCTTCCGGCGGGGGCCTCCGGGATAAGGGTTGCTAGCGTGGCGGACGATTTCGTTCCGTGGTTGGAAGGGTTGCGCCGCCGATGGCCAAGTTCCTGCTGAGTCTGCACCTGCTGGTCGCGGTGCTGTGCGTCGGTCCGGTCGCGGTGGCGGTGAGCATGTTCCCGCGGAAGGCGAAGGCCGCGCTGGCCGAGGGGCCGGCGCAGGCGTCGGCGCAGGCGTCGGTGCGGTTGCTGCACCGGATCTGCAACATCTACGCGCTGATCGGGATTGCGGTGCCGCTGCTGGGCATCGGCACCGCGCAGGCGATGCACGTGCTGGGCAACGCCTGGCTGATCGCGTCGATGGTGCTGACGGGCATCGCCGCCGCCGTGCTGCTGCTGTTCGTGCTGCCCGGTCAGCAGGCGACCGTGGACGCGCTGGACGCCACCGAGGACCGGGAGGCGGAGACGGCCCGGGCCACCGGCATGCTGAAGATGCTGCCGATGACCGCGGGCCTGTTCAACCTGCTGTGGGCGGTCGTGCTGGTGCTGATGGTCATCCGGCCGGGGTCGACGAACGGGGCGTGACGCCGCGCACTTCCAGGCCGGCCAGCAGTTCGGCGGTGGCGGCCGCGACGGCGGCCACCGCCGCGTCGAACACCTCCCGGTTGTGGGCGGCGGGTGCCCGGAAACCGGAGATCTTCCGGACGTACTGGAGCGCCGCGGCGTGCACGTCCTCGGGGGTGGCGTCGGGCGTCATCGGCGGGCGGAGCGTCTTGATGCTTCGGCACATGCCTCCAGTCTGCTCCGCCCCGCCGACAGTCAGCCGGGGAGCTGCCGCAGCCGCACGCCCGCCCGTTTGACGGCGCGCGCCACGATCGCCGTCTCGGCCCGGCGGACGCCCAGCGGGCCCAGCACCTCGGTGTGGAAGCGGTACAGCGCCTCGTGGTCCGGGCAGAACACGGCGGCCATCAGGTTGGTCGGCCCGCCGGTGGCCAGGACGCCGTGCACCTGCGGGTGCCGGGCCAGCGCCTCGCCGGCCGCGGCGAGCCGGCCCGGCGGCACCTCCAGCCACAGGTTGGCGTCCACGGCGGCGCCCAGCAGCCGCGGGTCCACGCTCACGTGGGTGCGCAGCAGCCCGCCCCGCGCCAGCCGGTGCAGCCGCCGCCGGACGGTCGACTCCGGGGCGCCCGAGGCGGCGGCCAGCGCGGCGTGCGAGCGGCGGGCGTCCACCGCGAGCAGGTCGAGCAGGCGGTGGTCCAGCGGGTCCGGCTCCGGCGGCGGGCCGGTGGGCGGCGGCGGGGCGAGCAGGGCCTCCTGTTCGGCGGTGAGCGCGCCGCAGCGCCAGGCCGAGGCGTCCGCGAACAGGTGCAGCACGGCGTGCGCGGTGGACTCCAGCACGGCGTCGGTGGCGGGGAGCTGCCCGTACAGCAGCCGGTCCCGGGCGGCCGCGCCGCCGAGCACCACCGCCGACACCTCCTGCCCGCCCAGCATCACGTCCACGAACGGGACGTCCTCCCGGGCGGCCAGCGCCAGCGCGATCGCGTCCACCCGGCCGCGCAGCACCCGCACCCGCAGCAGCAGCGCGCCGAGCGCCGCCGCCCGGGTGTCCGGCATCCGTACCACCCGCACGGCGCCGGTCCCGAGCAGCCGGCCCAGCCGCCTGGTCACGGTGCGCGCCGACACCCCCAGCACCTGCGCGATCCGCCCGCTCTCGGCCCGCCCGTCCACCTGCAGCGCGTGCACCAGCTGCCGGTCGAGCGCGTCCAGCACCGTGGCGGGATCCGCCGCAGAGACATCCATGCTGTCCGATTCCCGTCGCATCCAGCCCCGGTGACGTCCCGAAGCGTCGCAACGACGGTACTCCTGGGGCCCACCCCGGCGAAGGAGAACCCCGTGGACGACATCCTGAACGGCACCGAGGCGGCCCTGCGCGAGGTCGGCTCCCGGCTGCGCGCCCGGCAGCCCGCCGAGCCCGTCGAGGCCGCCACCGAGCGGCAGGCCCGGGCCGCGTTCGAGGCGATCGACCGGCCCGCCGCCGCACTGCTGCGCGAACGGCTCACCGCGCTGCGCCCCGGGGCCGGCTGGTTGGACGACGAGTGGGCGCGGGACGTGCCGCGCCGGGGCGAGTGGTGGCTGTGCGACGCCACCGACGGCGCGGTGCAGTACCTGAGCGCGCTGCCGTACTGGGCGGTCACCGCGACCCTGCTGCGCGACGGCGCGCCGGTGCTGGCCGTGGTGCACGCGCCGCTGCTGGGCACCACCCACACGGCGACGGCGGGCGGCGGCGCCCGCCTGAACGGCCGGCCCTGCGCACCCCGCCGGGGCACGCTGTCCACCGCCGTCGCCGCCACCTCGCAGCCGCCGCTGGTGGCCCGCGACCCGCGGGCCCTGCACGCCGCCGGCGCCTCGCTGACCGCCGTCCTCCCGCACGTCCTCGCCGTCCGCAACCTCGGCCCGACGGCGCTGCAGGTCGCCCACGTCGCGGCCGGCCGGCTGGCGTTCTTCTGGCAGTACGGCGCCGACCCGGCCAACCTCCTCCCGGGCGCCCTGCTGGCCGCCGAGGCCGGCGCCGCCGTCACCGACGCCGGGGGCCGGCCGTGGACGCCGTCCGCCGCGTCGTTCGTCGCCGCCGCGCCCGGTGTGCACGGCGAACTCCTGGACGTGCTGCGGCCGGTGTGACGGAGGGCCGCCGGGTCAGAGCGTGCCGAGCGCCGGCGGCAGGGTGGCGGCGGCGGTGAACACCACGCGGTCGGTGGTGAGTTCGAGGAAGTGCAGGTCCTCGTGCCGGTGCAGCGCGGGCGGGTCGAGGGGGAGCGCGGACAGGTCGATCTCGGGCAGCCGGTCCAGGGTGGCCCGCCCGAGCTTGATCAGCGCCTCCTTGCGCACCCACTGGCGCAGGAACGCCAGGGTCGGGTCGGGGTGGTGGCGGACGAGTTCGGCCTCGGCGGGGCTGAGGACGTGGCCGAGCGCCGCCGGGTCGCTGTTGCGCGGGCCGAGGTGTTCGACGTCCACGCCGATGGGTACGGGGCCGGCCGCGGCGGCGATGGTCCCGCCGGTGTGGGAGATGCTCAGGTGGGTGTCGGGGCGGTCGGTGAGCAGCGGTCGGCCGTGTCCGGTGCGGCCGCAGCCGGGGCACTGCTGGCCGAAGGAGAGGTCGGCGGGGTCGATGCCGAGGTGGGCGGCCGCGCAGAAGCGGACCAGCAGGTGGGCGGCGACGAAGTCGTCGCGGTCGCCGGGGCGGCGGAAGCGGTCGGCGCGTTCGCGTTCGACGTCGGTGAGCAGCTTCTCGTCGGCGTCGGGGCGGGCGAGGACCTCGGCCGTGGTGGCGAGCAGGGCGAGCGGGTGGTTCGACACAGTTCTCCTCGTCCGGGCGGGCGCTGTCGTCGGTGCACCAGCAACTTAGCCCGTTCGAGTGATTCTCGTGCGGGTCGCTTGTGTGATGGCCGTTTTTGATGAGGGTGCACCACTTTGCTGGCGGGGGTCGGCTGTCCTCGGCCGACCCACCGTCAACGAAAGGGGTGTCCGTGCGACACGGCGCTCGTCCCAAGAACCGGCTGGTCCGGTATGCGGCGGTGGCGGCGCTCGCCGCCACCCCGCTGGTCTCTCTGGCGTCGATCGGTCAGGCGGACCAGCTGGCGCCGCCGCTCGGTCCGTGCTCCGGCACCTGTCCCAGTGCCTTCCCGGTGCCGCCGCACAACGGTCCGCAGGCCGGCGTCGACAACACGATCAACGTCTTCGTCGGCGGCAGCTACACGGTGCAGGGCCGGGCCGCCGAGGTCGAGGGAAAGGTCGTCACGGTCAAGGACCTCACCGTCGACAAGGCCGGCGGCGGCCTGTTCAACATGGGCGTGGTCGGCGTCGGCTCCCAGGTCACACCGCCGGCCGGCAGCGACCACGTGACGGTCGGCGGCGCGGTGGACATCGTCACCGGCAACCGGGTGCAGATCGGCGGCGGCGACCCGGCGCGCTGGGGCAACCTGGCCTACGGCACCACGCTGAACGGCCTCGTCGAGTTCTCCGGCCCGGGCGCGGCCCGCCAGGACCCGGCGGCGATCGACCCGTTCCGCGGCCTGACCACCGTCATCGAGGAGAACTCGGCGTGCATGGCCGAGCAGACCGCCACCGGCACGCTGAGCGTCGAAGGCAACCTGTACACCTTCGCGGGCGACGGCCAGAGCATGCGGCAGATCTTCAACGTCGACCGGAACATCGGCAGCGACACGGCCATCGCCGACATGGTGTTCACGGGCATCCCGGCCGGCGCGACGGTGATCGTCAACATGGTCGGCCCGGACCCGGTGCTGATCCGCACCAACACCGGCACCGGCTTCCCCGGCGACCAGCTCACCGACATGCAGCCGCTGCTGATGTGGAACTTCCCCACCGCCACGAACGCGACGATCAGCGGCAACGCCCAGTTCCAGGGCTCCGTGATGGCGGGCAACCCGGCGGGCACCGTCACGCTGTCCAACCCGGGCACCAACGGCCGCGTCTACCTGGCCGGCGACCTGCTGCAGACCGGCACCGCCGGGACGGAGCTCCACGCCTACCCGTTCAACGGCGACCTGCCGACCTGCCGGCAGAGCCCGAGCCCGTCGCCGTCGGAGAGCGAGAGCCCCTCCCCGTCGCCCTCGCCGACCGAGTCGGAGAGCCCGTCGCCGACGCCCACCGAGTCGGAGAGCCCCGAGCCCACCGGGACGCCGGAGCCGACGGAGAGCGAGCACGTCGGGCCGGAGCACGGGCACAAGCCCGGGGGCCCGCTGGCGAACACCGGCAGTGACCTGGTCGGCCCGGTGGCCGGCGCCGCCGCGGTGCTGCTGGGCCTCGGCACGGTCGGCGTGGTGCTGGCGCGCCGCGGCCGCCGCCACTGACCCACGGCGTAGAGGGCGACCACGCCGCGGTTGGTCTCCTCCAGTTCCCGGGAGAGTTCGGAGT
>NZ_JBSGDD010000095.1:0-26788 GCF_053602195.1 Kitasatospora sp. NPDC004531
GGGTCCGCCAGTACGCGTCGTACGTGCTGACCAACCCCGACATGCTGCACCGGGGCATACTCCCCGCCCACCCTGAGGCCGTCGGTGACGGCCTGGTCGAGGCCGGTGGAGAAGACCTGGGCGAGCCGGGCGTACCCCTTGTCGTTGGGGTGCAGGCGGTCGTTCATCTCGGCGGTGGTGAGCGCGGGCGGCGCGAGGTAGCGGACCTTGCGGCCGGCGTCGGCGCGGGACTGCAGCTGCGCCTGGACGGCGGAGTTGAAGGTCTGGGCGGCGCTCTCCAGGCCGCCGGTGGTCGGGATCAGGCCCTGGACCAGCACCGTCGCGGTGGGCCGGTCCGCCAGGATCCGGTCGACCAGGGCGGTCAGCCGGTCGGGGGCGTGGGTCCGCTCGCCGCGGTCCAGGTCGTTGATGCCGAGGTGCAGCAGCACCACGTCGGGCTGGGCGGCGGCCAGCCAGCCGTCGATGTTCTGCGCGATCTCGTCGATCAGGGCGCCGCTGTGGCCCTCGTTGTCCGGGTCGCCGACCGCGCCGCCCGACCAGGAGCCGACCAGATCGGCCCGGTAGCGGGACTGCCCGGACAGCGCGTTGTACAGCGGCAGCCGGTAGCCGGCCCCCGAGGTGCTGCCCACGCCGGCGGTGATCGAGTCGCCGAGCGGCATCACCCGCAGCGGGGCGGGCGCGGGGGCGACGGCGGCGGTCTGGGCGGTGGCGGACGGGGCGACGGTCGTGGCGAGCAGACCGGTGGCGATCGCGGCGGCCAGGGCGAGAGAGGTGGGGCGCTTCACTGCGGTGTCCTTCGGCTCGTGCGGGCGGTCGGAGGGGACGCCGCTCCGGTTCCTCGGAGCGGCGTCCTGCGGTGCTGCGGTGCGGGGCCCCGGTCAGACGCCGGCGGCGATCTGGCCGAGGTCGGTCCAGCCGCCGCCGGTGTCGTCGCCGCCGTTGTAGGCGAAGGCGTTGGTGGGCCCGTTGACGATCAGGTAGTCGGCGCTGCCGTCGCCGGTGACGTCCGCGAAGTGGACGACGTTCTGGTCGGTGGTCGTGCCCGCCGCGATCTTGGCACGCAGGGTCCAGCCGCCACCGGTGTCGCCGCCGTTGTTGGTGTAGCTGGTGATCGAGCCGTCCGGGTTGATGATGTTGTAGTCGGCGCGGCCGTCGCCGTTGATGTCGGCGAAGCGGATCCGGGAGCGGTCGGAGGTCACGCCGTTGGCGACCTTGCCGAGGTCCTGCCAGCCGCCGGCGCCGTTGGTGTTGCGGAAGACGCCGACCGAGCCGTCGGCCTGGGTGATCACGTAGTCCGCGCGGCCGTCCCCGTCGAAGTCGGCGAACCGGACCTGGTCGGCGTTGCCGGTCAGGCCGGTGGCGACCTGGCCGAGGTCCTGCCAGCCGCCGTGCCCGTCGCCGCCGTTGTTCTTGAACACGCCCACGGCCCCGCTGGGCTGCAGGACGATGTAGTCGGCGCGGCCGTCGCCGTCGAAGTCGGCGAACCGGACCCGGGCCTTGTCGCTGGTCAGACCGGTGGCGACCTGGCCGTAGTCCTGCCAGCCGCCGTGCCCGTCGCCGCCCCGGTTGAGGAACACCCGGATCGCGCCCGAGTCCTCCACCACGATGTAGTCCGCCCGGCCGTCGCCGTCGAAGTCGGCGAACCGGGCCCGGCCCGCGCCGCCCGCCTCGGTGCCCGCGCTGCCGTCGACGACCTTCTTGTAGCGCAGCGCCTTGTAGTCGCCGTTGGGGTGCGAGTCGAAGGTCGAGGCGTTGATGGACTGGCCGGTGATGTGCTTCACCGGGGTCGAGCCGAAGGAGTAGTAGGAGAACGTGGTGTGCGCCGCGTCGTCCCATTTCTCGAACAGCAGCACGTGGTCGTAGTAGCTGTTGAGGATGTCGCCCGGCTTGAGCTGGCTGCGCGAGATCTCGGTGGTGTAGCTGTCGGCCAGGCCCTGGGTGTTGGCGCTGCTGCCGAGGTGCCAGGCCATCGATATGAATCCCGAGCAGTCGGTGCGGTAGTTGCGGCCGGACGAGTCCCCGTACGAACCGCCTTGGTTGTACGGGATGTTGGCGCGCTGGTTGTACCAGTACTGGGCGCGCTGGAGGATCTCGCCGCGGGTGATCTGCCCGTCGACGGCGGAGGCGGCCTGGGCGGTGGTCGCGGTGAGGACGGTGACGGCGGTGGCGGCGATCGAGCCGGAGACGGCGACGGCGGCGGCCAGGGCGAGGCGGGTGAGCTTGGCGGGCATGGCGAATCTCCTAGCGGTACGGGTCGGATGACGGGCAGTGCGGGGCGGAGCGAACGGGCTTTCCCGACACGGGAGTTCAGTGGTGCGCGGAGAGGTCCGGTCAGAAGCCGGCGGTGATCAGGCCGAGGTCCGTCCAGCCGCCGGCGTCGTCGCCGCCGTTGTTGGCGACAGCGCGGACCGGGCCGTTGACGACGAGGTAGTCGGCGCGGCCGTCCCCGGCGACGTCGGCGAAGTGGACGGTGTTCTGGTTGGTGGTGGCACCGGTGGCGACCTTGGGGCGGACGGGCCAGCCGCCGTGGGCGTCGCCGCCCTTGTTGGTGAAGCTGGTGATGGAGCCGTCCGCGTTGATCAGGTTGTAGTCGGCCTTGCCGTCGCCGTCGAAGTCGGCGAGGCGGACCCGGGAGCGGTCGGTGGTGGCGCCGGTGGCGACCTTGCCGAGGATGTACCAGCTGCCGCGGCCGTCGCCGCCGCGGTTGAGGAAGGCGTTGACGGTGCCGTCGTCGGCGATGGTGAGGTAGTCGGTGCGGCCGTCGCCGTCGAAGTCGGCGAACCGGACCTCGTTGGCGTCGGTGGTGGTGCCGGTGGCGACCTGGCCGAGGTTCTGCCAGCCGCCGCGGCCGTCGCCGCCCTTGTTGAGGAAGACGTTCACCGCACCGGTGGGCTGGATGACGAGGTAGTCGGCGCGGCCGTCACCGTCGAAGTCCGCGAAGCGGACGCGGGTCCTGTCGGTGGTGGTGCCGGTGGCGACCTGGCCGAGGTCCTGCCAGCCGCCGTGCCCGTCGCCGCCCTTGTTGAGGAAGACCCGGACGGCGCCGGAGTCCTCGACGGCGAGGTAGTCGGCCTTGCCGTCGCCGTCGAAGTCGGCGAACCGGGTCCGGCCCGTGCCGCCCGCCTCGGTGCCGGCACGCGGGGCGGTGGGGCGGACGGCGAGGCCGTCGGTGACGGCCTGGTCGAGGCCGGTGGAGAAGACCTGGGCGAGCCGGGCGTAGCCCTTGTCGTTGGGGTGCGCGCGGTCGTTCATCTCGGCGGTGGTGAGCGCGGGCGGCACCAGGTAGCGGACCTTGCGGCCGGCGTCGGCGCGGGACTGCAACTGGGCCTGGACGGCGGCGTTGAAGGTCTGGACGCGGTCCTCCAGGCCGCCGGTGGTCGGGATCAGCCCCTGGAACAGGACCGTCGCGGTGGGCCGGTCGGCGAGGATCCGGTCGACCAGGGCGGTCAGCCGCTCGGGGGCGTGGTCCTGCCTGCCGGTGTTGAGGTCGTTGATGCCGAGGTGCAGCAGGACCACGTCGGGCTGGGCACAGGCGAGCCAGACGTCGATGTTCTGGGCGATGTCGTCGATCAGAAAGCCGCCGTGGCCCTCGTTGTCCGGGTCGCCGACCGCACCGCCCGAGACGGAGCCGACCAGGTCGAAGCCGTAGCGGGACTGTCCGGACAGCGTGGTGTACAGCGGCAGTCGGTAGCCGGCGTCCGAGGTGCTGCCGATGATGCCCGCGGTGATGGAGTCGCCGAGCGGCATGATCCGCAGCGGGGCGGGCGCGGGGGCGACGGGGGCGGTCTGGGCGGTGGCGGACGGGGTGACGGTCGTGGCGAGGACACCGGTGGCGATCGCGGCGGCCAGGGCGAGGGAGAGGGTGCGCTTCATGGCGTTGTCCTTCGGCTCGTGAGGGCGGTCGGAGGGCGGCGCCGGTCCGGTGGCTTCGAGCGGGTGGGGTGGCGGACCGGCGTTCTGCGGTGCGGCCGTGCAGGTGGAGCCGGTCAGACGCCGGCGGCGATCTGGCCGAGGTCGGTCCAGCCCCCGGCGTCGTCGCCGCCGTTGTATGCGAACGCGTTGGTGGGCCCGTTGACGACGAGGTAGTCGGCGCTGCCGTCGCCGGTGACGTCCGCGAAGTGCACGGTGCTCTGGTCGGTGGTGGTGCCGGTGGCGATCTTGGCGCGGTTGGTCCAGCCGCCGCGGCCGTCGCCGCCCTTGTTGGTGAAGCTGGTGATCGAGCCGTCCGCGTTGATGACGTTGTAGTCGGCCTTGCCGTCGCCGTTGAAGTCGGCGAGGCGGACGCGGGTCCTGTCGGTGGTGGTGCCGGTGGCCACCTGCCCGAGGTCGGTCCAGCCGCCCCGGCCGTCGCCGCCCTTGTTGAGGAACGCATTGACGGTGCCGTCGGCGGCGAGGGTGACGTAGTCGGTGCGGCCGTCGCCGTCGAAGTCGGCGAAGCGGACCTGGTCGGCGTCGCTGGTGGCGCCGGTGGCGACCTGCCCGAGGTCGGTCCAGCCGCCGCGGCCGTCGCCGCCCTTGTTGAGGAAGACGTTCACGGCGCCGTTCGGCTGGATGGCGATGTAGTCGGCCCTGCCGTCGCCGTCGAAGTCGGCGAACCGGACCCGGGTCTTGTCGGTGGTGGTGCCGGTGGCGACCTGCCCGAGGTCCTGCCAGCCACCCCGCCCGTCGCCGCCCTTGTTGAGGAACACCCGGACCGCGCCGGAGTCCTCGACCACGACGTAGTCGGCCCTGCCGTCCCCGTCGAAGTCCGCGTACCGGGTGCGGCCCGTGCCCGCTTCGGTGCCGGCGCTGCCGGTGCTGTCGTCGACGACCTTCTTGTAGCGGTAGGCCTTGTAGTCGCCGGTGGGGTGTCCGTCGAGGGTGCCGGCGCTGAACGACTGGCCGGTGACGTGGGACACCGGGGTGGTGCCGAAGGCGTAGTAGGAGAACTTGGTGTGCGCGGTGTCGTCCCACTTCTCGAACAGGATGACGTGGTCGTAGTAGCTGTTGAGGATGTCGCCGGGCTTGAGTTCGGCCCGGGGGATCTCGGTGGCCGCGCCGGGCAGGGTCTGCGTGTTCAGGCTGGAGCCGAGGTGCCAGGCCATGGAGACGTAGCCCGAGCAGTCGGTGCGGTAGTTGCGGCCGCTGGAGTCGGGGTACGTGGCGTTCTGGCTGTAGGGGATGTTGGCGCGCTGGCCGTACCAGTACTGGGCGCGCTGGATGATCTCGCTGCGGGTGATCTGCCCGTCCACCGAGGAGGCGGCCTGGGCGGTGGTCGCGGTGGCGACGGTGACGGCGGTGGCGGCGATCGAGCCGGAGACGGCGACAGCGGCGGCGAGGGCGAGGCGGGTGAGCTTGGAGGGCATGGCGGATCTCCTTGCGGCATCGGTTCGTTGACAGGTCGTGTCGTGCGGGGCGATGTGCGCGCGACCAGAGTGCGAACGGGCTTTCCCGGCGCGGGAGTTCAGTGGCGCGTGGTCGGCTCCGGTCAGACGCCGGTGGCGATCTGGCCGAGGTTGGTCCAGCCGCCGGCGTCGTCGCCGCCGTTGTAGGCGACGGCGTTGGTGGGGCCGTTGACGACGAGGTAGTCGGCGCTGCCGTCGCCGGTGATGTCCGCGAAGTGCACGGTGCTCTGGTCGGTGGTGGTGCCGGTGGCGATCTTGGCGCGGGTGAGCCAGCCGCCGCGGCCGTCGCCGCCCTTGTTGGTGAAGCTGGTGATCGAGCCGTCCGGGTTGACGATGTTGTAGTCGGCCTTGCCGTCCCCGTCGAAGTCGGCGAACCGCACTCGGGAGCGGTCGGCGGTGACGCCCGTGGCGACCTGGCCGAGGCTGGTCCAGCCGCCGTACCCGTCACCGCCGTTGTTCTTGACCACGCCCACGGCGCCGTTGTCGGCGACCACGATGTAGTCGGCCTTGCCGTCGCCGTCGAAGTCGGCGAAGCGGACCTGGTCGGCGTTGGAGGTGGCGCCGGTGGCGACCTGCCCGAGGTCGGTCCAGCCGCCCCGGCCGTCGCCGCCCTTGTTGAGGAAGGCACGGACGGCACCGTTGGGCTGGATGACGAGGTAGTCGGCGCGCCGGTCGCCGTCGAAGTCGGCGAACCGGACCAGGGACTTGTCGGCGGTCACCCCCGTGGCGACGGTGCCGAGGTCCTGCCAGCCGCCGCGCCCGTCGCCGCCCTTGTTGAGGAGGACCCGGATCGCGCCGGAGTCCTCGACCACGACGTAGTCGGCCTTGCCGTCCCCGTCGAAGTCGGCGTACCGGGTGCGGCCCGCCTCGGGGCCGTTGTCGTCGACGACCTTCTTGTAGCGGTAGGCCTTGTAGTCGCCGGTGGGGTGTCCGTCGAGGGTGCCGGCGCTGAACGACTGGCCGGTGACGTGGGACACCGGGGTGGTGCCGAAGGCGTAGTAGGAGAACTTGGTGTGCGCGGTGTCGTCCCACTTCTCGAACAGGATGACGTGGTCGTAGTAGCTGTTGAGGATGTCGCCGGGCTTGAGTTCGGCCCGGGGGATCTCGGTGGCCGCGCCGGGCAGGGTCTGCGTGTTCAGGCTGGAGCCGAGGTGCCAGGCCATGGAGACGTAGCCCGAGCAGTCGGTGCGGTAGTTGCGGCCGCTGGAGTCGGGGTACGTGGCGTTCTGGCTGTAGGGGATGTTGGCGCGCTGGCCGTACCAGTACTGGGCGCGCTGGATGATCTCGCTGCGGGTGATCTGCCCGTCCACGGCGGAGGCGGCCTGGGCGGTGGTCGCGGTGGCCAGGGACACGGCGGTCATGGCGACCGAGCCGGAGACGGCGATCGCGGCGGCCAGAGTGAGGCGGGCGAGCTTGGACGGCGTGGCGGACATGACGGGTCTCCTGACGGCATTGGTTGGCTGGCGGGCGGTGCTCCGAGGTGCGAGGTGTGCGGGCCCGGTCGGGGCGAACGGGCTGTTCCGGAACGGGAGTTCGGCGCGAGTTCAGCCGAACGAGGGGGTGCGGGTGGGCCCGGAGGTGCTGGCGGGCATGGCGGATCTCCTTGCGGCATCGGGCGGTTGACGGTCGATGCCCCGAGGGGTGGTGTGCGTGGGCGGACGGCTGTCCTGCAGGGCCAGCGGTCTGGTGAGCGAACGTGCCTGCCCGGTAAGGGAGTTCAGCAGCCGGGCGAAGTGGGCGCCGGGGCCGGAGGCAGGTAGCGCCGGCGCAGCAGGGGCGAGGCGCGGTGGCTGCGGGCGAGCAGGTCGTGGGCGACCGTGAGGGGCGGCCGGGCGGCGGTGCCGGCGTTGAGCAGGTAGACCAGCAGGTCGACGCGGTCGTTCTCGCTGCGGGCGGTGAGGTGCTGGAGGCGCTCCTCGGGAAGGGCGTGGGCCCAGAGGATCTCGATCACCTCGCCGGTCTCGCCCGGCGGGGCCGGGTCGGCGGCGGTTCTGCGGTGCAGGCTGGCGTAGACGATCTCCATCGGGGATCAGCTGCCCCAGCCGAGGCTGTCGTCGGTCGGAGTGGTGATGCCGGCCGGGCCGGGGGTCGGGTCGGTGGGGGTGGTGCCGCCCCAGCCGAGGCTGTCGCCGGCGAGGGTGCTGGTGGCGGCCGGGGTGGCGTCGGCGGCGGCCAGGACGGCGGGGGCGGCGAGCAGGGCGCCCAGGGCGAGCAGGACCGCGGCGGTCTTCGGGGAACGGGTGCGCTTCATGGCGGTACGTCCTCAACTGTCGGAGTCGGCAAGGCGGTGGGGCGATCCGGTGCAGGCGTCCCGCGGTTGACGTCCGTTCCGGTCCGCCGCCGGGCTGTGCTCCCTGGCGGCACTCACTACTTTCGTCGCCGGGCGGGGCGGGCGGAAGGAGTTCCGAATGGCGCCAACCGGCCTGTCCGATGTCGGACAGACTGTCATGTCCGCATCAACCAAATGCCGGGAAAGCCGGACGTAGGTGTGCGAACGGTGGTGCAACGCACACGTAGGACCCTTCCGGCATCCGGTGCGAGAGCCCAGTAAAGCCGCAAACGCGATCTTGTGGCCGATTGGCCGCCCTGGGAGGATTCGTAAGACTTCATGAGGGGGGTCTCACGGAGTCTCCACAGCCACGCCCGAGGGGGGAGAGGCACCATGCTGGAAGCACTCGGACTGTCGGCCCGGGCCGGCCGCGTCTACCAGGCCATGCTCGACCGTCCGACCGACTCCGTGGACGACCTGGCGGCGCGCTGCGCGCTGGCGCCCGGCGACGTCCACGACAGCCTCGACGAACTGGGCGCGCTGATGCTGGTGCGCGCCTCCGCCGAGCACCCCGGCCGGATGCGGGCGGTCGATCCGGCGATCGGGCTGGCCGACATGCTGGCCCGGCAGGAGGCCGAACTCGCCTCCCGGCAGGCGGCGTTGGCGGCTTCCCGGGTCGCGGTGACCCGGATGGTCGCGGACCGCGCCGAGCACCACGCCGCGCACGGCGAACGGCTCACCGGCATGGACGCCATCCACCACCGGCTGGAGCAGATGGGCCGCACCGCCGCGAGCGAGGTGCTGAGCAGCCAGCCGGGACGGCAGCAGTCGGAGGACCTCGACGCCTCACGGCCCGCCGACGCCGAGGTGCTGGCCCGGGGCGTGGCCGTCCGCACGCTGTACCAGGACTCCACCCGCAACCAGCCGCACGTGTCCGGGTACGCGCACTGGCTGCTCAGCCGGGGCGGCGAGGTCCGCACCGCGCCGACCGTCCCGCAGCGGATCGTGCTGGTGGACCGGCGCGAGGCGCTGGTGCCGATCGATCCGGAGGACAACCGCAGGGGCGCGCTGCACGTCACCGAGCCCGGCATCCTGCGCGCCCTGCTGGACCTCTACGAGCAGTCCTGGAACACCGCCGTCCCGCTCGGCGCCACCACCCCCGACGACCCGGCCACCGGGCTCACCCCCACCGAGCGCGAACTGCTGCGGCTGCTCGGCACCGGCCTCACCGACGACGCGGCCGGGCAGCGGCTGGGCTTCTCCTCGCGCACCGTCGGCCGGCACATGGCGTCGATCATGGAGCGGCTGAACGCCGCCAGCCGCTTCGAGGCGGGCATCAAGGCGGCGCAGCGCGGCTGGCTGTAAAGCCCCAGCGGCTCAGCGGCTCAGCGGCTCAGCGGCCCGGCGGCTCAGCGGCTGCGGGCGTGCCGGACGCGCAGGCGCCCGAAGCCGGGGGCGCCGGTGATGCGGATCAGCGGACCGCCGGGCACGGGGTGCCGCGGCGGCCGGTAGCGGACGTCCTTCCAGCCGCCCTGCACGCCGTCCACGTCGACGGTGGCGTTGTGCGGGACGGTGATGGTGGCGCGGCCGAAGCCCAGGCCGAGTTCGATGTCCACCACCGGGTGCTCGATGATCGCGTGCGACAGGTCGAGCCGGACCTTGCCGAACGCCGAGGCGACCTTCAGCGTGCGCGGCACCCGCCAGGGGCCCCGGCGGACGATCCGGCCGCCCGCGGTGGCGATGGTGACGGCGTCGGCGTCGGCCGGCGGGCCGGCGGGCAGGTCGGCGGTGACCAGGTCGAGTTCGCCGCGGGTGGTGGCGGTGAGCGCCTGCTGGAGGCGCTGCTCCATCTCCTCGCGGGTGATCCGCTCCTCGGCGTAGGCCTGCTGGAGGCGTTCGGCGGCGGCGTCGCGTTCGGCCGTGCCGACGCGGGTCTGCGGGGTGTCCGGCAGTGAAGTCACCCGTGCAGACTAGCCGTTGACGCCCCGTCAGGACGCTGCGCGGCCCAGCGCCGGGCGAGCACGGTGCAGACCATCAGCTGGATCTGGTGGAACAGCATCAGCGGCAGCACCACGAGCCCGACCGCGCCGGCCGGGAACAGGATGGCCGCCAGCGGCAGGCCGTTGGCCAGCGACTTCTTGGAGCCGCAGAACTGGATGGTGATCCGGTCGGCCCGGTCGAAGCCCAGCCGCCCGGAGACCACGCGGGTGAAGCCCAGTACGGCGGCCAGCAGCACGGACGAGATCGCCACCAGTGCCAGCAGCCGGCCGACGCCGACCCGGCTCCAGATGCCCTCGCGGACGCCCTCGCCGAACGCGCTGTACACGATCAGCAGGATCGATCCCCGGTCCACCAGCCGCGTCACCAGCCGGTGCCGGGCGATCCACGGCCCGACCCGGCGGCGCAGCAGCTGGCCGGCGGCGAACGGCACCAGCAGCTGCAGCACCACGTCCAGCACCTGCCCGCCGTCCACCGAGACGCCGGACGCGCCGGACAGCAGCCAGGCGGCGAGCAGCGGGGTCAGCACGATGCCCAGCAGGCTGGAGAAGGTCGCGGCGCAGATCGCCGCCGCCACGTTGCCGCCGGCGATCGAGGTGAACGCGATCGAGGACTGCACGGTGGACGGCAGCAGGGTGAGGAACAGCACGCCGGTGAACAGCTCCGGCGGCAGCACCGCGTCGGGCAGCAGCCGGGTCGCCTCGCCGAGCAGCGGGAACAGCACGAAGGTGCAGCCCAGGATCAGCAGGTGCAGCCGCCAGTGCCGGGCCCCGGCCAGCGCCTCCTGCGGGGACAGCCGGGCGCCGTACAGGAAGAACAGCAGGCCGACGGCCAGGTGCACGCCGCCGGTGACGGCGCTCGCGGCGGCGCCCCGGGCGGGCAGCACGGTGGCCAGCAGGACGGTGCCGAGCAGCAGCAGGAGGTAGCCGTCGACGCCGATCCGGCGCAGCGCGCGATCGAGGGTGCGGCGGGCGGACCGGAGGCGGGACATGCCTCGATGATCCCTCCGGCGGCCTGCGGCACAGGACGCGGGGCGGGCCCCGGCGGCGGTGGGGGCGGGGATTGTCCGGAATTGCGAAGGGAATTCGTCCGGAATGCGGACGGAACTCGGGCGCCGGAAATGCGGGAGGACAAAAGGGCAGGGGGCCCGCCGTTCGGCGAGCCCCCTTGGAACTGCAACTCATACGGACCCGAGGGGCCGTGAGCGATCAGAAGTGAGAGATGTCAGATAGCGACGACGTTCTCGGCCTGCGGGCCCTTCGGGCCCTGGGTGACGTCGAAGCTGACCGCCTGGTTCTCCTCCAGCGAGCGGAAGCCGGTCGCGTTGATGGCGGAGTAGTGGACGAAGACGTCGGGGCCGCCGCCCTCCTGGGCGATGAAGCCGAAGCCCTTCTCGGCGTTGAACCACTTGACGGTTCCGGTCGCCATACCGTTCTCCTTGCAAGGGACGTAGTGGACACCACACCTTGTGGCGCCCGGGTCCGCTGCGCTGATCGCCCTGCCTCCGGACGAGCCCGGAGTTTTTCGCACAGTGCTCAATCAATGCTCAATTGATGCCTGATACTGCTGAAAAATTACAAAAAGCCTGCGGTTACATGCTCCGCAGGCTCCAAGTACTGCAAGGGGAATCAAACTGCAACTGGTGTGAACGGTAGCACGCGGTGGCGGCCCCGACCAGGGGCCGAGGACGGTGTCGGAGAGCGTGTCGGAGCGCCCCCGAACGGTGTGTCGGGCACCGGGTGCGGACCCTCCCGAGCAGCAGGCATACGCTGCCGGGAGAGCACCAACGGCAAGGGAGTACACGGTGAGCAGTCGGGACGCCGAACGGCCGGCGGCCGCGGTCAGGCCGCGCGTCGGACACATTCAGTTCCTCAACTGTCTCCCCCTCTACTGGGGGCTGGCGCGCACGGGGAACCTGCTCGACCTCGACCTCACCAAGGACACCCCCGAGAAGCTCAGCGACCGCCTGGTGGCCGGCGAGCTCGACCTCGGCCCGATCACCTGCGTGGAGTACCTGCGCAACGCCGACCGGCTGGTCGTCCTCCCCGACATCGCGGTCGGCAGCGACGGGCCCGTGATGTCGTGCGTCATCGTCAGCAAGCTCCCGCTCGACCGGTTGGACGGCCGCCGGGTCGCGCTCGGCTCGACCAGCCGCACCTCCGTCCGGCTGGCCCGGCTGCTGCTGGAGGAACGGGAAGGGGTCCGGCCGGAGTACTTCAGCTGCCCGCCCGACCTGGACGCGATGCTCGCGGAGGCGGACGCCGCCGTGCTGATCGGCGACCCCGCGCTGCGCGCCTCGCTGGAGCAGGCCCCCCGGCAGGGGCTGGCCGTGCACGACCTCGGCGCGATGTGGAAGGACTGGACCGGCCTGCCCTTCGTCTTCGCGGTCTGGGCCGCCCGCCGCGAGTACGTCGAACAGCACCCGGAGCTGGCCGCCGCCGTGCACCGGGCGTTCCTGGAGTCCCGCGACCTGTCGCTGGCCGAGGCCGGCAAGGTCGCCGAACAGGCCGCCCGCTGGGAGGCGTTCGACGCGCCGCTGCTGGAGAAGTACTTCAGCGAGGCGCTCGACTTCTCGCTGGGCGAGCGGCAGTTGGCGGGCCTGACCGAGTTCGCCCGCCGGGTCGCGCACGACAGCGGGTTCGCGCCGGACGTCGCGATCCGCCTGCTGGAGCCGGACTCGCGGGTGTCGGTCGCGGCGGAACCGGTCGTGGTGGCCTGAGAATTGCGGCCCCGGGAGCCGGTGTTTTTGGGATGATCGGACCCGTCCTGGTGGGGGTCGTCCGCGTCGACGGGCGGCGACCGGTGCCGTAGGGGGAACGGTCATGGAGCTGCTGACGCCGGACGACCCGGCGACGATCGGCGAGCACCGGCTGCTGCGGCGGCTCGGCGCCGGCGGCATGGGGCGCGTCTACCTGGGCCGGACGGCGGGCGGGCGGACCGTCGCCGTCAAGGTCGTCCGACCCGAACTCGCCGACGACCCGGAGTTCCGCGCCAGGTTCCGCCAGGAGGTGGCCGCCGCCCGCCGGGTCGGCGGCCGGTGGACCGCACCCGTCCTGGACGCCGACACCGAAGGCCCCCGCCCCTGGGTGGCCACCGGCTACATCGCCGGACCCTCGCTCGGCGCCGCCGTGCACACCGGCGGCCCGCTGCCGACCGCCTCGGTGCACGCCCTCGGCGTCCGGCTGGCCGAAGCCCTGGAACAGGTGCACGCGCTCGGCCTGGTGCACCGGGACGTCAAACCGTCCAACGTGCTGCTCACCCTGGACGGCCCCCGGCTGATCGACTTCGGGGTGGCCCGTGCGCTGGACGCCGCCACCGTGCTCACCCACACCGGCTACGTGGTCGGCTCGCCCGGGTTCATGTCGCCCGAGCAGGCCGCCGGCTCGCCCGTCGGACCGGCCGGCGACATCTTCTCGCTGGGCGCCCTGCTGGCCTTCGCCGCCACCGGCACCGCACCGTTCGGCGAGGGCGTCAGCGCCGCCGTCCTGCTCTACCGGGTGCTCCACGAGGAACCCGAACTGCGCGGCCTGGACGGTGAGTTGCGGGCAGTGGTGACGGCCTGCCTGGCCAAGGACCCGGCCCGCCGCCCCGGCCCCGCCGAACTGCGCGCCCGGCTCGCCCCCGGCGCCGCCGCCGTCGGCCCCGAGACCTGGCTGCCCGGCCCGCTGGCCGCCGCCGTCGCCCGCGCCGCCGTCGAACTGCTCGACCTGGAGGCCGACGGCGCCCCCGACCGGACGCCCGCGATGCCGGTCGCCGCCGACCGGGCGCCCACCGAACTGGACGGCGGGGCGGTGGCGGTGGTCCGGCGGCGCAAGCGTCGGAGCTACGCGGCGGTGTGCGCGGCGGTGGTGCTGCTGGGCGGCGCACTCCTGTGGCAGCCCTGGAAGTCCGAGGCGGGCGGGACGGCGGAGAAGGGGGCGGTGAGCGACGGGAAGACGCTGCCCCGCGGCTTCGTCGGCACCTGGAGGGGCACCATCACCACCAAGGTGGTCCCGCTGCCGTCCACCTTCACCGCCACCTTCACCGCCGGGCGGATCGGCGAGGACGTCGGCCGGACCAGCAACGCCTCCGCGATCAGCAGCACCGTCTGCCGCGGCGTGCTCACCCTGGTGTCGGTCGACCCGAAGGCGATCACCCTGCGGGAGAGGCTGGACGGCCCGCAGTCCGGCTGCGGCGTGGAGTCGGAGACGCAGACGTACACCCTGCGGGACGGCGGCGGCCTGCACCTCTCGATCACCGGCGCACAGCTCGGCACCGACCCGGAAGGGGACCTGGCGAAGCAGGAGCAGGGCTGAGCAGGGCCGGAAAAGTGCTGGCGTAGGCTGGGCGGGACGCCCCTTCGACGATGAAAGCAGGCCCGCCAGGTGTCCGAGCAGAACCTTTCCGCCGCCCAGCTGCAGGCCGTTCTGGACCGTGCGGCCGAGGGCGGCCGGATCACCGCCGACGAGGCGCTGGAGCTGTACCGTTCGGCCCCGCTGCACGCGCTCGGCGCGGCCGCCGACGCCGTGCGCCGGCGGCGGTACGCGGGCGTGGAGCACATCGCCACGTACATCATCGAACGGAACATCAACTACACCAACGTCTGCGTGACGGCGTGCAAGTTCTGCGCGTTCTACGTCCCCCCGAAGAGCGACAAGGGCTGGTCGCGGGAGCTCGACGAGGTGCTGCGCCGCTGCGCGGAGACCGTCGAGCTCGGCGGCACCCAGATCATGTTCCAGGGCGGGCACCACCCCGAGTACGGCGTGGAGTACTACGAGAAGAACTTCTCCGCGATCAAGGAGCGCTTCCCCGAGCTGGTCATCCACTCGCTGGGCGCCTCCGAGGTCGAGCACATGGCGAAGATCTCCGGCGTCTCCATCGAGGAGGCGATCACCCGCATCCACGCGGCCGGCCTCGACTCCTTCGCCGGCGCCGGCGCCGAGCTGCTCCCGGAGCGGCCGCGCAAGGCGATCGCCCCGCTCAAGGAGTCCGGCGAGCGCTGGCTGGAGATCATGGAGACCGCGCACCGGCTGGGCGTCGAGTCCACCTCCACCATGCTGATGGGCACCGGCGAGACCAACGCCGAGCGGATCGAGCACCTGCGGATGATCCGCGACGTGCAGGACCGCACCGGCGGCTTCCGCGCCTTCATCCCCTACACCTACCAGCCGCAGAACAACCACCTGAAGGGCTCGACCCAGGCCACCGTCTTCGAGTACCTGCGGATGATCGCCATCGCCCGCCTGTTCCTCGACAACGTCGCCCACATCCAGGGCTCCTGGCTGACCACCGGCAAGGAGGCCGGCCAGCTGTCGCTGCACTACGGCGCGGACGACCTCGGCTCGGTCATGCTGGAGGAGAACGTGGTCTCCGCGGCCGGCGCCAAGCACCGCTCCAACCTGCACGAGCTGATCCACCTGATCCGGACGGCCGGCCGCGTCCCCGCGCAGCGCTCCACCACGTACGAGCACCTGCGCGTCCTCGACGACCCGGCCAACGACCCGGTGGACCCGCGGGTCGCCTCGCACATCGCGTCCACGGCGATCGAGGGTGGCACCGCCCACCCCGAGCTGACGATCCTCGCGACGAACTGAGCCCCGCTCCGTGCTGACGCTCCACCGCGCCAGGCTGCTCGTGGCCGACCCCACCGCCCCGTCCGTCGTGGACGGGGCGGTGCTGGTCGACGGGGCACGCGTGGCGGGGATCGGGCCGTTCTCCGGGTTCGCCGGGAGCACGGCGAGAGTGCGCGAGTGGGACGGGGTGCTGGTGCCCGGGCTGGTCAACCGGCACGGGCGGTGGCTGCTGGAGAGCGCCTACCATCCGGACCCGCGCGAGGAGTTGGGGGACCGACCGCTCAGCCCCTCCGGGGAGTTGAGCGAGGAACGGTGGGGCGGGAGCGCCCGGCGGGGGCTCCAGCGGATGCTCGGTTTCGGTGCGACAGCCCTGACCGGGCCGTTCGACCGGGTGTCCGTGCGGACGGCGGTGGCGCGGTCGGGGTTGCACGTGCTGCCGGGTGACGGCGGAGAAGGAGCGCTCGATCCGATGGACGGGCGGCCGCTGATCGCTGCGGTCCACCGGCCGTTGACGGTCGGCGGGGCGGCGGACTTCGCGGTGTTCGACGAGCTGGGGGCGGGCGCGAGGTGTCTGGCGACGGTCCTGGGCGGACGGCTGTTGTTCCGGCGACGGTGAAGCAAGGCGGGGGCCCCGAAATCGCGCCCTGGAGGGTTCGAAAGTTCGCTCGCGCGTGGCATGTGTTCTGACTCCCCGTGACCTGATGGCCCACCAGCGGCTACGATCCCGGTTCAGTACTCCGCCGAGCCAGGAACAGGACGCATGCGACCCGCCACCTCCGATCGTCCGCGGACCAGGCCCGGTCGGGGGTGGTACGTGGGGGCGGTGCTGAGTGCGGTGGTGGCGGTCACGATGTGCCTGCTGGGGTGGCGGCAGGCGGATCAGGCGGACCGGATCTCGGCGCACCCGGTGCGGGTCGAGGGTTCGGTGACCCAACTGCCGGGCGGGAGCGGGACGTACAGCCAGGTGACGTACGTCGCGGACGGGCGCAAGCTGACCGCCGCGGACCTGTGGCTGCCGGAGGACGCGAAGCTCGGCGATCCGATCTGCCTGGAGCATGCGGCGGACGACGCCGGCGCGGTGCGGGTCTGCGGGAAGCGGTACCCGCAGCCGGTGGGCGTCGGGTTGGCGCAGACGACGGTGCCGTTGGCGGCGCTGCTGTGCCTGTTGTGCGTGTACCGGATCCGGCGGTTGAAGCGGGCGTACCCGGCGGACGGGCAGGGCGGGGCCGCCGGGTTCACGGTGGCGTTCGCGGCCGAGGGGATGCCCGCGCTGACGCAGGGGAAGCGGTCGCGCCGGCGCCGCAAGGGGGGCCGCCGCGCGCTGCGGTGAGCCCGGGTGACGGCCGCGGGCGGGGCTGGGTTAAGAATGGGGGCGTGACCCGAGCCCATCTGGACAAGCAGCCGCAGGACGTCGCCGCGATGTTCGACGACGTCGCGGCCAAGTACGACCGCACCAACGACGTGCTCTCGCTGGGCCAGGCCCGGCTGTGGCGCCGCGCGGTGGCCGATGCGGTGGACGCCGTCGCGGGCCAGCGCATCCTGGACCTCGGTGCGGGCACCGGCACGTCCTCGCTGCCGTTCCTGGAGGCGGGCGCGGACGTGGTGCCGTGCGACTTCTCGATCGGGATGCTGAGCGAGGGCAAGAACCGCCACCCCGAGCTGGCGCTGACCGCCGGCGACGCGACCCGGCTGCCGTTCGCGGACGAGTCGTTCGACGCGGTGACGATCTCGTTCGCGCTGCGCAACGTGCAGGACCACCAGGCCGCGATGCGGGAGATGCTGCGGGTGACCAAGCCCGGCGGCAAGCTGGTGATCTGCGAGTTCTCGACGCCGACCTGGACGCCGTTCCGGACGGTGTACACCGAGTACCTGATGCGGGCGCTGCCGCCGGTGGCGACCAAGGTGTCCTCGAACCCGGAGGCGTACGTCTACCTCGCGGAGTCGATCCGGTCCTGGCCCGACCAGCCGTCGCTGGCGGGGGAGTTGCAGGAGGCGGGCTGGACGAAGGTGGCGTGGCGCAACCTCACCGGCGGGATCGTGGCCCTCCACCGGGGCTTCAAGGCCCCGTAGACTGCGAGGGTTCGGCGCTCCGCACCGCTGCGGTGACGGAGGGTCCGGACCCGACCCCGTGACCCCGACGCGCTCAGGAGAGAGCCGAATGACCGAGACCGCCGTGGAGTCCACCGCCGACGTCATCGTGGTCGGCGCCGGTCCGGCCGGCTCCACCACCGCGTACTGGCTGGCCCAGGCGGGCCTGGACGTGCTGCTGCTGGAGAAGACCGAGTTCCCGCGCGAGAAGGTGTGCGGCGACGGTCTGACCCCGCGCGCCGTCAAGCAGTTGGTCGACATGGGCATCGACGTGTCCAGCGAAGCCGGCTGGCTGCCGAACAAGGGCCTGCGGATCATCGGCGGCGGCGTCCGGCTGGAGCTGGACTGGCCGGAGCTGGCGTCGTTCCCCGACTACGGCCTGGTGCGCAAGCGCGCCGACTTCGACGAGCTGCTGGCCCGGCAGGCGCAGAAGGCCGGCGCCCGGCTGTACGAGAACTGCAACGTGAGCGGCCCGATCCAGGACCGCACCGGCCGGATCACCGGCGTCACCGCCAAGCTGGGCCCGGAGAAGCGCGAAGTCGCCTTCCACGCGCCGCTGGTGGTCGCGGCGGACGGCAACTCGACGCGGCTGTCGCTGGCCATGGGCCTGCACCGGATCGAGTCGCGGCCGATGGGCGTCGCCTACCGGACGTACTTCACCTCGCCCCGGCACGACGACGACTACCTGGAGTCGTGGCTGGAGCTGTGGGACACCCGCGGCGGGCAGAAGAAGCTGCTGCCCGGCTACGGGTGGATCTTCGGCATGGGCGACGGCACCTCCAACGTGGGCCTGGGCATCCTGAACTCCTCGCCGGCGTTCGGCGACCTGAACTGGCGCGAGGTGCTGAAGAGCTGGTGCGCCGGCATGCCCGAGGAGTGGGGCTACACGCCGGAGAACATGACCGAGCCGATCCGCGGCGCGGCCCTGCCGATGGCGTTCAACCGGCAGCCGCACTACACCCGGGGCCTGCTGCTGGTCGGCGACGCCGGCGGCATGGTCAACCCGTTCAACGGCGAGGGCATCGCCTATGCGATGGAATCCGGCCAGATCGCGGCCGGTGTCATCGTGCAGGCGATGGCCCGGATCACCCCGGAGGGCCGGGAGCGGGCGCTGGCCCGCTACCCGCAGATCCTCAAGGACACCTACGGCGGCTACTACACGCTCGGCCGGGCGTTCGTGAAGATGATCGGCAACGACCGGGTGATGCGGATCGCCGCCGAGCGCGGCCTGACCCACCCGGTGCTGATGAAGTTCGTCCTCAAGCTGCTGGCCAACCTCACCGACCCGACCGGCGGCGACGCCGCGGACCGGATCATCAACGGCCTGGCGAAGGTCGCACCCCGGGCCTGACCCGGCGGTCGAAGGCGGCGGGCGGGCGCGAAAGCGCTTGCCCGCCGCCTTTCGCGTGCGGGACAGTGGCGCGGCGATCTTCCCCGGCCTGTTCGACGGAGCACGGGCCTCCACGGCGTCCCCGGGAGTCCCGTCATGGCCGTTGCGTCCCTCGATGCCCGTCCGCAGATGGTGCGCGACCTGCCGCTGCTGGCGGTGGCCGTGGTGTGGGGTTCGAGCTTCCTGGTGGTGAAGCGGGTCGCGGAGCCGGACACCGTGGTGGCGGTGCTGGTGCTGCGGTTCGGGCTGGTGCTGCCGGTGCTCGGGCTGCTTGCCGCGGGCCGGCTGCGGGCGCTGACCGCGCGGCAGTGGGGCGGCGGCGCGCTGCTCGGGCTGGTGCTCGGGGCGGTGTTCCTGTTGGAGACGTACGGGGCGGTGCACACCTCGGCGACCAACGCGGGGCTGGTGATCAGCCTGACGATGGTGTTCACGCCGCTCGCCGAGGCGGCGCTGCGGCGCAGCGCGCCGTCCGGGGCGTTCCTGGCGGCGGCGGGCCTGTCGGTGCTGGGGGTGGCGCTGCTGACCGGCGACGGCGGGCTGCGGGCGCCCTCGGCGGGGGATCTGCTGGTGCTGGGCGCGGCGGGCGCGCGGACGGTGAACGTGCTGGCGACGGCCCGGCTGCGGGCGGTGCGCGGGGTGGATCCGCTGGCCCTGACCTGGGTCCAACTGGCTTTCGCCACGCTGGTGTTCGCGGTGGCGTCGCCGTGGGCCGGGCCGTCGCCGTGGGCGGTGGCGGCGTCCTTCGACGGGCCGCGCTGGGGCCTGCTGCTGTACCTGTCGCTGCTGTGCACGCTGTTCGCGTTCTTCGTGCAGCTGTGGGCGGTGCGGGCGACCTCGCCGTCCCGGGTGAGCCTGCTGCTGGGCACCGAGCCGCTGTGGGCGGCGGTGTTCGGGGTCGCGCTGGCGGGCGACCGGCCCGGTGTTCCCGGGGCGCTCGGGGCGCTGGCGGTGCTGGCCGGCACCGAGTGGGGGCGGCGGCGCGCGTCCGTTCTTGAGCGCTTGTGAACGAAGGGTCAAGCGGCTGCCGGGCGGGGTCCACCTGGCGGGTGAGTTCCTCTATCACGTAAACCCGATCACTCCGAAATTTGCTTGTTCCGCCGCAGAATTGATATAGGCCGTGGCCGAACAGCGGTCGTTTCGCGGTGAGTTGCGACTGTATGTGGCCATACGCCTGCTCTGGGTCGAACGGTGGTGCCCGGTCCCGCTCCGCGTGGTTCGTCGGGTGGCGAAGGTCACAAAGATCGTCGGGAACTGCGTGTCGCAGATCACAAGCAGACAGGCATAGGATGCGCTCCAACCTGGCTTTGTGAACTGCCTCACATGGAGCCGGATCTCACGAAGTGGATCATCGGTTCACCGCTGGTGACCTGGTGGTTCCGATCTGCAGTCAAGGACGACTGGACGGAGGGAGCGGGGGCTATGAATGCCTACGCGCCGATCCTCGTACTCGGTGCCATCGCCGCGGCGTTCGCGGTCGGCTCCGTCGTGATGGCCTCGCTCACCGGCCCGAAGCGCTACAACCGGGCCAAGTTGGAGGCGTACGAGTGCGGCATCGAACCGACCCCGCAGCCCGTGGGCGGCGGTCGGTTCCCGATCAAGTACTACCTGACGGCGATGCTGTTCATCGTCTTCGACATCGAGATCGTCTTCCTCTACCCCTGGGCGGTCAGCTTCGACGCCCTGGGGATCTTCGGGCTGGTCGAGATGCTCCTGTTCATCGCCACCGTGTTCGTCGCCTACGCCTACGTCTGGCGCCGCGGCGGCCTGGAGTGGGACTGACCCTGCCGCGCCGTTTGTGAACGTGCGGACGAAGCCACCGGACTCGAAGGCATTGAGAGGGAACTGATGGGTATCGAGGAGAAGCTGCCGAGCGGCTTTCTGCTCACCAGCGTGGAGGCCGCCGCGGGTTGGGTGCGGAAGGCTTCGGTCTTCCCGGCCACCTTCGGGCTCGCCTGCTGCGCGATCGAGATGATGACCACCGGCGCGGGCCGCTACGACCTGGCCCGGTTCGGCATGGAGGTCTTCCGCGGCTCGCCGCGGCAGGCCGACCTGATGATCGTGGCCGGCCGGGTCAGCCAGAAGATGGCCCCGGTGCTGCGCCAGGTCTACGACCAGATGCCGAACCCCAAGTGGGTCATCTCGATGGGCGTGTGCGCCTCCTCCGGCGGCATGTTCAACAACTACGCGATCGTCCAGGGCGTCGACCACATCGTCCCGGTGGACATCTACCTGCCGGGCTGCCCGCCGCGGCCGGAGATGCTGCTGGACGCGATCCTCAAGCTGCACGACAAGATCCAGCACGAGAAGCTCGGCGTGAACCGCCGCCGGGCCGAGGAGGAGGCCGAGCAGCTCGCCCTGCACGCCACTCCGACCAGCGAGATGCGGGGGCTGCTGCGATGAGCGAGCAGGACAAGGAGACGCCCGAGGTCCCCGCGACCAGGCGGGAGATCCCGGTCGAGGTGGTCGGCACCCGGCAGGGCATGTTCGGCGCGCGCGGCACCGGCGACACCTCCGGCTTCGGCGGGCTGAACGCCCCGATCGTGCTGCCCGGCCCCAGCGAGCGCCCGTACGGCGGCTACTTCGACGAGGTGGCCGACGAGTTCGAGGGCGCGCTGGAGGAGCAGGGCCTCGACGTGGACGAGGTGATCGAGAAGACCGTCGTCGACCGCGGCGAACTGACCTTCCACATCGCCCGCGAGCACCTGCTGAAGGCCGTGCGCACCCTGCGCGACGACCCGGCGCTGCGGTTCGAACTGTGCCTGGGCGTCAGCGGCGTGCACTACCCGGCCGAGGCAGGGCGGGAACTGCACGCGGTCTACCACCTGCGGTCGATCACCCACGGCCGGCTGATCCGCCTGGAGGTCACCGCGCCCGACGCGGACCCGCGCATCCCGTCCGTGGTGAGCGTCTACCCGACCAACGACTGGCACGAGCGGGAGACCTACGACTTCTTCGGCCTGGTCTTCGAGGGCCACCCGGCGCTCACCCGGATCATGATGCCGGACGACTGGCTGGGGCACCCGCAGCGCAAGGACTACCCGCTCGGCGGCATCCCCGTCGAGTACAAGGGCGCCCAGATCCCGGCTCCCGACCAGCGGAGGTCGTACACCTGATGAGCAGCACACATTACGAAGCGGGCTCCAGGGAGACCACCGAGGGACGGGTGTTCACCGTCACCGGTGGCGACTGGGGCGAGGTCGCCGAGGCCGTCACGGGCGCCGACGACGAGCGGATCATCGTCAACATGGGCCCGCAGCACCCGTCCACCCACGGCGTGCTGCGGCTGATCCTGGAGATCGACGGCGAGACGGTCACCGAGGCCCGGTGCGGCATCGGCTACCTGCACACCGGCATCGAGAAGAACATGGAGTTCCGCAACTGGGTGCAGGGCACCACGTTCGTGACGCGGATGGACTACCTCACTCCGCTGTACAACGAGACCGCCTACTGCCTGGCCGTGGAGAAGCTCCTCGGGATCACCGACGACATCCCCGCCCGGGCGTCGGTGATCCGGGTGCTGATGATGGAGCTGAACCGGATCTCCTCCCACCTGGTGGCGCTCGCCACCGGCGGCATGGAGATCGGCTCCACCACCCTGATGATCTACGGCTTCCGCGACCGCGAGGTCGTCCTGGACATCTTCGAGCTGGTCACCGGCCTGCGGATGAACCACGCCTACGTCCGCCCCGGCGGACTGGCCCAGGACCTGCCGCCCGGCGCCGTCGACAAGATCCGCGAGGGCGTCAAGTTGCTCCGCTCCCGGATGCACGAGTACGACAAACTCGCCACCGACAACCCGGTGTTCAAGGCCCGCCTGGTCGACGTCGGCTTCCTCGACCTGCCCGGCTGCCTGGCGCTCGGCGCCACCGGCCCGATCCTGCGCTCCACCGGGCTGCCGCACGACCTGCGCAAGACCGACCCGTACTGCGGGTACGAGAACTACGAGTTCGACGTCGCGGTGGCCGACAGCTGCGACTCCTACGGGCGGTTCCTGATCCGCCTGGAGGAGATGAGGCAGTCGCTGCGGATCGTCGAGCAGTGCCTGGACCGGCTCAAGCCCGGACCGGTGATGGTGGCCGACAAGAAGATCGCCTGGCCCGCCCAACTCGCCGTCGGCGCCGACGGCATGGGCAACTCGCTGGACCACATCCGGAAGATCATGGGCACCTCGATGGAGGCCCTGATCCACCACTTCAAGCTGGTCACCGAGGGCTTCAAGGTGCCGGTCGGCCAGGCCTACGCGGCCGTCGAGTCCCCCAAGGGCGAACTCGGCGTGCACGTGGTCAGCGACGGCGGCACCCGGCCCTACCGGGTGCACTTCCGCGACCCGTCGTTCACCAACCTGCAGACGATGGCGGCGATGTGCGAGGGCGGCCAGGTGGCCGACGTGATCGTGGCGGTGGCCGGGATCGACCCGGTGATGGGAGGCGTGGACCGGTGAGCAGCACAGAACTCGGCCTGCCGGCGCTGCCGGCCAAGCCCTACCCGCCGGAGGTCGAACAGCGACTCGCGGCCGACGCCGCCGAACTGATCGCCCGCTACCCGCACTCCCGCTCCGCGCTGCTGCCGCTGCTGCACCTGGTGCAGGCCGAGGAGGGCCACGTCTCGGCGACCGGAATCCGGTTCTGCGCCGAGCAGTTGGACCTCACCACCGCCGAGGTCACCGCGGTCGCCACCTTCTACACCATGTACCGCCGCCGCCCGGCCGGCGAGTACCACGTCGGGGTGTGCACCAACACGCTGTGCGCGGTGCTCGGCGGCGACCAGATCTTCGACGAGCTCAAGCAGCACCTGGAGATCGAGAACAACCGCACCACCGAGGACGGCGCCATCTCGATCGAGCGGATCGAGTGCAACGCGGCCTGCGACTACGCGCCCGTGGTGATGGTCAACTGGGAGTTCTTCGACAACCAGACCCCGGAATCCGCACGGGAGTTGGTGGACCGGCTGCGGGCCGGCGAAGAGGTCCGCCCGACCCGCGGCGCGAAGCTCTGCTCGTTCAAGGAGACCTCCCGCATCCTGGCCGGCTTCGCCGACGCGCGCGAGGGCGCGGTCGACGAGTCCGGCGCCGGCGGTGCGCCCTCGCTGGCCGGCCTGCGGCTGGCCAAGGGCGAGGCCCTGCCCGGCACCCCGGGCGCCAAGGTGGTCTCCCCCCGGCACGAAGGGACGGAAGCGTGATGACCTCCGCCGAGCCGGCCGAGAAGCTGCTCTCCCCGGTCCTGTCCGCGTCCTGGGACGACCACCGCCCCTGGACCCTGGACACCTACCGCCGGCACGGCGGCTACGACGGCCTGCGCACCGCCCTGGCGATGGCCCCCGACGACGTGATCGCCCTGGTCAAGGACTCCGGCCTGCGCGGCCGCGGCGGCGCGGGCTTCCCCACCGGCATGAAGTGGCAGTTCATCCCGCAGAACGACGGCAAGCCGCACTACCTGGTGGTCAACGCCGACGAGTCCGAACCGGGCACCTGCAAGGACATCCCGCTGCTGTTCGCGAACCCGCACTCGCTGATCGAAGGCATGGCGATCGCCTCCTACGCGATCCGCTGCAACCACGCCTTCGTCTACCTGCGCGGCGAGGTCGTCCCGGTGCTGCGCCGCCTCCAGGCCGCCGTCGCCGAGGCGTACGAAGCCGGGTACCTCGGCAAGGACGCCCTCGGCGCGGGCAACGACCTGGACATCACCGTCCACGCCGGCGCCGGCGCGTACATCTGCGGCGAGGAGACCGCGCTGCTCGACTCGCTGGAGGGCCGCCGCGGCCAGCCCCGGCTGCGCCCGCCGTTCCCGGCGATCGCCGGCCTGTACGCCTGCCCGACGGTGGTCAACAACGTCGAGTCGATCGCCTCGGTGCCGCCGATCCTGGCCCGCGGCAAGGACTGGTTCAAGTCGCTGGGCACCGAGAAGTCGCCCGGCTTCACCCTGTACTCGCTCTCCGGGCACGTCACCAACCCCGGCCAGTACGAGGCGCCGCTCGGTATCACGCTGCGCCAGCTGCTGGAGATCACCGGCGGCGTCCGCGCCGGGCACCGCCTCAAGTTCTGGACGCCGGGCGGCAGTTCCACCCCGATGTTCACCGACCAGCACCTCGACGTCCCGCTCGACTACGAGGGCGTCGGCGCGGCCGGCTCGATGCTCGGCACCAAGGCCCTCCAGGTGTTCGACGAGACCACCTGCGTGGTGCGGGCCGTCACCCGGTGGACCGAGTTCTACGCCCACGAGTCCTGCGGCAAGTGCACCCCCTGCCGCGAGGGCACCTACTGGCTGGTCCAGCTGCTCAAGCGGATCGAGGCCGGCCAGGGCGTGCCCGGCGACCTGGAGAAGCTGCTGGACATCGCCGACAACATCAACGGCAAGTCCTTCTGCGCGCTGGGCGACGGCGCCGCCAGCCCGATCGTCTCCTCGCTCCAGCACTTCCGCGCCGAGTACGAGCAGCACATCAACGAGCACCGCTGCCCCTTCGACCCGGCGGCCTCCACCGTCTGGGCCGACCGGGCCTCCGTCCACGAGTCCGCCACCGAGAGGGAGGTGCACGCGTGACGGTCACGGAGCCTTCCACCCAGACCGAGCTGGTCACGCTCACCATCGACGGCGTCGAAGTCAGCGTCCCCAAGGGCACGTTGGTGATCCGCGCCGCCGAGCAGATCGGCACCCAGATCCCGCGCTTCTGCGACCACCCGCTGCTCGACCCCGCCGGGGCGTGCCGCCAGTGCATCGTGGAGGTCGAGGGGCAGCGCAAGCCGGTCGCCTCCTGCACCATCCCGGTCGCCGAGGGCATGGTGGTGCGCACCCAGCTGTCCTCGCCGGTCGCCGAGAAGGCGCAGCGCGGCGTGATGGAACTGCTGCTGATCAACCACCCGCTGGACTGCCCGGTCTGCGACAAGGGCGGCGAATGCCCGCTGCAGAACCAGGCGATGACCAACGGCGACGCGGAGTCCCGGTTCGAGGGCGTCAAGCGGACGTACGAGAAGCCGATCCCGCTCTCCACCCAGGTGCTGCTGGACCGCGAACGCTGCGTGCTGTGCGCGCGCTGCACCCGGTTCTCGCAGCAGATCGCCGGCGACCCGTTCATCGACCTGGTCGAGCGCGGCGCGCTCCAGCAGGTCGGCACCGGCGTCGACCAGCCGCTGGACTCGTACTTCTCCGGCAACACCATCCAGATCTGCCCGGTCGGCGCGCTCACCTCCGCCGCCTACCGGTTCCGCTCCCGCCCGTTCGACCTGGTCTCCTCGCCGTCGGTGTGCGAGCACTGCTCGGCGGGCTGCGGGCAGCGCACCGACCACCGGCGCGGCAAGGTGCTGCGCCGACTGGCCGGCAACGAGCCGGAGGTCAACGAGGAGTGGAACTGCGACAAGGGCCGGTTCGCGTTCCGGTACGCCCAGCAGCGTGACCGCCTCACCTCGCCGATGGTCCGCCGCGACGGCGAACTCGTCGCCGTGTCCTGGCCGGAGGCGCTCGCCGCGGTGGCCGAGGGGCTGCGCGGCAAGCGGGCCGCGGCGCTCGCCGGCGGCCGGGTCACCGTCGAGGACGCCTACGGCTGGGGCAAGTTCGCGCGCCTCGCGCTCGGCACCAACGACGTCGACTTCCGGGCCCGCCCGCACAGCGGCGAGGAGGCCGAGTTCCTGGCCGCCGCCGTCGCGGGCCGGGGCGTGGACCTCGACGGCGGCGGGATTTCCTACCGGCAGCTCGAAGCCGCGCCGGCCGTGCTGCTGGCCGGACTGGAGGCCGAGGAGGAGGCGCCGATCGTCTTCCTGCGGCTGCGCAAGGCCAACCGGGCGAGCGGACTGCGGGTGTTCTCGATCGCCTCGCACGCCACCCGGGGCCTGGCCAAGCTGCGCGGCGCGCTGCTGCCCGCCGCCCCCGGCACCGAGGCCGAGTGGCTCGGCGCGCTGGCCGGCGACGAGGTGCTCGCCGACGACGCCGGCCGCTGCGCCGACGCGCTGCGCTCCCCGGGCGCGGTGATCCTGGTCGGCGAACGGCTCGCCCAGACCGCCGGCGGCCTGACCGCCGCGCTGCGCCTCGCGCACACCACCGGCGCCGCGCTCGCCTGGGTGCCGCGCCGGGCGGGCGAGCGCGGCGCGGTCGAGGCCGGCGCGCTGCCCGGGCTGCTG
>NZ_JBSGDD010000096.1:0-26701 GCF_053602195.1 Kitasatospora sp. NPDC004531
GACTGGACGGGCCGGCCCTCGGCGGGCGGTTCAGACCCCGGCGGTCCTGGCCTGCTCGGCGCCCAGCACGTAGTCGGGGTCCACCTGGGTCGCCAGGTCCGCGCCGATCTTCGCGTTGCCCCAGCTCTCCGCGTTGCGCAGGTGGAAGCGGACCGCCTGGGCGCTGTAGCGGCGCGGGTCGCGCAGCTGGAGGGCGGCGTCCGCGGCTGTCCGCAGCCGACCCAGCACCTCCCGGTTGGCCGGCTCCAGCTCCCGCAGCGGCGGCTCGTCCCCGCGCTCCAGTCGCCGCACCCAGTCGGAGTGCCCGAACGAGGCGTAGAGGTCGTCGCCGACCTCGCGGCGCAGGAACTCCAGGTCGTCCGCGCTCTGCACCTTGTTGCCGATCACCCGCAGGTGGACGTCGAAGTCCTGGGCGTACTCCTTGTACTGGCGGTACACCGAGACGCCCTTGCGGGTCGGCTCGGCGACCAGGAAGGTCAGGTCGAAGCGGGTGAACAGGCCGGAGGCGAAGGAGTCGGAGCCGGCCGTCATGTCGGTGACCAGGTACTCGTCCGGGCCGTCCAGCAGGTGGTTGAGCAGCAGTTCCACCGCGCCGACCTTGGAGTGGTAGCAGGCCACCCCGAGGTCCTCCTCGGCGAACGCGCCGGTCGCCATCAGCCGCACCGAGCCCTCGTCCAGCGCGATCGGCCGGGCGCAGGCCGCGTAGACCGGGTTCTCCTCGACGATCCGCAGCAGGCGGGAGCCGGGGCCGGGCGGAGTGGTCTTGATCATCTCCTCGGCGGAGCGGATCAGCGGGTTGGCGCCGCGCAGGTACTCCTTGATCTCCGGCAGGTGGCCGCCGAGCGCGGGCAGCGCCGCGGCCTGGGCGTCCGTCAGGCCGAGGGCGGGCCCCAGATGCTGATTGATGTCCGCATCGACGGCGACCACCGGACAGCCGGCGGCGGCCAGGTGGCGGATGAACAGTGCGGACAGGGTGGTCTTGCCGCTGCCGCCCTTGCCGACGAAGGCGATCTTCATCTGAGTCTCCGGCTCTGTGGCTCTGAAGTGCTGTGGCTCTGTGGTGGGGCTCGGTGGTGCGCGGCTCGGTGTGCTCGGTGTGCCGTGCGCTGCCGCGGGGGTGCGATGGCACGCTGCCGCGAGGTGACGCTTGTTGGAAATCGTTATCGTCACCGATTGCGGCTCATGCTAGCGGTGGTTTGGGGTGCAGCACATGGGGGAAGGGCGGATTGCCACGAAAGGGTGACCCGGGGGTTGCCGCCCGGTCGCCCGGCCGATTCATTACTCTCGGGTAGGTGACCACAGGAACAGACCCGCTCGCCCCGCTGGCCCAGCTGGCCGGGGTCCCCGAGGCCGTCGCCGAGGTGCGAAAGAACGTCGACCGCCTCTACGGACACCGCGTGATGCGGCGCCGGGCGGGCGAGGTGACGTCCGAGTCCGCGCTGCGCGGCGCCCGCGCCTCCGCCGCCCTGGAAGGCGCCGACTGGCCACTGGAGGAGGTCCGCCGCCGCACCGACTTCAGCGCCGACCCCGAGGCCCGAACGATCGGCGCGGCCCTGCGCATCTCCGCCGAGGCCGGCCAGCTGCTCAGCATCTGGCGCACCTCCCCGCTCCAGGTGCTGGCCCGCCTCCACCTGCTCGCCGTCGGCGACGCCGACCCGTCCGCCGGCCGCCCGCGCCGGGCCGGCGAGAGCGCCACGCCGCTGTTCCCGCGCGAACTCGCCCCCACCGAAGGCGCCGCGCCCGACGGCCCGGTCGGCGAACTCCCGCCGCCGCCATCCGCCGACGAGGTGGCCGCCCGGCTCGACCAGCTCGCCGGGCTGCTGGTCGCCCGCACCGAACGCCCCACCGGCGGCGCGCCCGCCCTGGTGGTCGCCGCCGTCGTGCACGGCGAACTGCTCGCGCTGCGTCCCTTCGGCGCCCACAACGGCCTGGTGGCCCGCGCCGCCCAGCGGATCGTGCTGACGGCCGAGGGGCTCGACCCGAAGGCGATCTGCCCCGCCGAGGTCGGCCTCGCCGAACTCGGCACCGCCGCCTACCGGAAGGCGCTGCTGGGCTACCTGGAGGGCACCCCCGAGGGCATGGCCCGCTGGCTCACCCACTGCGCCGCCGGGCTCGGCCTGGGCGTGCGCGAGAGCACCGCGGTGTGCGAGGCGATGCAGCGCGGCATGGTCTGAACCGGCAGGGCCCGCCGCACGGTTGCGGTGGTGCGGGAACGGTTGCGGCGACGTCCGAGACTTCCGGGCGTCGCCGCTGGCACGGAGACCGGGTTACCAGTGCATGCACCGTGCAATTGCCCATCAGGCGGGGTCCTGTTGCCCTTCGCCTGGTGCGGCGGCCCGACAGCGGGTCGGCTGCATGTGGGTGCCCGATTGTCCGTACGTTGGTCCGTGGGGCCTGAACTGCGTTGTCGGAACGACCCTGTTGGGTCCTGACCGGGTCTCGCGGGCCTAACCCATTTCTACCGCAGATCAGACAAAAGGGGAACCCGGAAAAGGATGGTTTGCCGGGTTCCCATGCGGTTTGTCCGATTCGGCGAAGTCCGGTCCGTGCAGGACCGTTCCGCCCGGTGCGTCGGGTGGTGTCGCGGGATCAGGCCGTCGGGCGCCGCCGCCGTGCGCTGTACCAGAGCACCCCGGCCGTCAGCGCCGCCGCGCCGACCGCCACCGCGGCCAGCACCGAACGGCTCGGCGCGCGGAACTCCGGGAGCCGGCGGGTCAGTTCGACCGGGCGGCTGAACACCAGCACCGGCCACTCGCGGGCCACCGCCTCCTTGCGCAGCGCCCGGTCCGGGTTCACCGCGGCCGGGTGGCCGACCGCCTCCAGCATCGGCAGATCGGTCGAGGAGTCGCTGTACGCATAGCAGTTGGCGAGGTCGTAGCCCTCCCGTTCGGCCAGCTCGCGGATCGCGGCGGCCTTGTTCTCGGCGTACGCGTAGTACTCGATCTCGCCGGTGTAGCGGCCGTCCTCGACGTGCAGCCGGGTGGCGATCACGTGGTCCGCGCCCAGCAGGTGGCCGATCGGCTCGACCACCTCGGAGCCGGAGCTGCTGACGATCACCACGTCCCGGCCGGCCGCGTGGTGCTGCTCGATCAGCGAGGCCGCCTCGTCGTAGATGATCGGGTCGATCATGCCGTGCAGGGTCTCCGCGACGATCTCCCGCACCTGCTGGACGTTCCAGCCCCGGGTGAGCGCCGACAGGTAGGCCCGCATCTTCTCCATCTGGTCGTGGTCCGCGCCGCCGACCAGGAAGACGAATTGGGCGTAGGCGCTCTTCACCACCGAACGGCGGTTGATCAGGCCGCCCTGGTAGAACGGGCGGCTGAAGGCGAGCGCGCTGGACTTGGCGATGATCGTCTTGTCGAGGTCGAAGAAGGCGGCGGTCCGCGGCACGCCGTACCCGGGTCGGGCGGGCGCTGTGGTGTCCGTCACGGGCTCGGTGGAGTCCGGTGCGTCGGAGTCGGCACCGCGGTCGGCGAAGTCGGCGTTCTCGGTGGTGTCCACGGGAACCGAGGATAGAGGGACCGGCAAAACAGGCGGCCATTCGGTGGACCCGTGGGCGTGCGGGTTTGTGTTTCTGGGCGGTCGGGTACACCATGGAAGTCACGGATCGTTCGCGCGACCGTGCTAACCCGGTCCGGCTCCTCCCCCCCGAGCCGGGCCGTGGATAGACGACCCCCGCTCTCCCCCCCGGCGGGGGTCGTCGCATGTCCGGGGCCATTTTCCTAGGCAATTGAGCCTCCAGGGAGTGGCGTGACAGGCGGTTCAGGGGGGTGCTCCGGCGGTTTCCGAGTCGCTGTCGAGGTTTGTTCACGCCCCCGCATTTGTCACTCTCCGTAGTGGATCGAGCGTCATATCGGTATACCCGATGCGTCAATTCCGAACTGATTCGGCCCCCGTCCGAGTGAGCCCGGTTATCCACAGGGGCGGGTTATCCACAGGCATTGGGAACTCGGCTGACGCATTCCGCGCCATCCCTCACCGTGGTGTCCGCGCCGCCGCGCCGACTCACCCGGGCCGACGCGTCCGACGCGCCGTCAGACCGATCCCGCACCACGCGGAGGCCCGCCTTGTCCGCATTCGTCACCGACCCGCACGCCACCGGCCCCGAGCCCCCGCCCGGGCCGCTGATCCTCACCGCCGACGAAACCCTCGCCGAACAGCTCACCCGCCTGTGCGCCGCCGCCGGAGCCGAACCACGGCTGCTCAGCGGCGCCCCACCGCCCGCCCGGCTGTGGGAGAACGCCCCGCTGGTGCTGGTCGGCGACGACCTTGCCGAGCAGTGCGCCGACCTGCCCCGGCGAGCCGGCGTGCTGCTGCTCGGGCTCGACCTCGACGACGGCGAGATCTGGGTCCGCGCCGTCCGGCTCGGCGCGGAGCACGTGCTGTTCCTGCCGGACGCACAGCCCTGGCTGCTCGACCGGATCGCCGACGCCACCGAGGGCGTCGGTCCACCCGCGCTCACCGTCGCCGTCCTCGGCGGACGCGGCGGCGCCGGGGCGTCCACGCTGGCCTGCGCGCTCGCCGTGCGCGCCGCCCGGGCCGGGCACCGCACGATGCTGATCGACGGCGACCCGCTCGGCGGCGGCCTCGACGTGCTGCTCGGCGCCGAACGGTCCGGCGGCCTGCGCTGGCCCGACCTGGCCGCCTCGCGCGGCCGGATCAGCGGCGCCGAGCTGGCCAAGGCGCTGCCCGAGACGCACCGGCTCAGCGCCCTGTCCTGGGACCGCTCGGACACCCTGACCATCCCCGCCGAAGCCATGCGCAGCGTCTTGGCCGCCGCCCGGAGACGCGGCGGGCTGGTCGTCCTCGACCTGCCCCGACACCTCGACGCGGCCGCCGCCCAGGCCCTCGAACAGGCCGACACCGGGCTGCTCGTGGTCCCCGCCGAGCTTCGTGCGCTGGCCGCCGCCGGCCGGGTCGCCGCGGCCGTCCGGATGCGGCTCGCCGACCTGCGCGCCGTCGTCCGCACCCCCGGGCCGTCCGGTCTCACCGCCGCCGACGTCGCCCGCGGCCTGCAACTGCGCCTGGCCGGGGAGCTCGCCCCCGAGCCCGGCCTCGCGCTGGACGCCGAACGCGGCGCCCCGCCCGGCCTGCGGGACGGCGGGCCGCTGGCCCGCTTCTGCGGGCGATTCCTGACCGAAGCGATGCCGCCCGTCGTGGCGGCCTGAGGAGAACCCATGACCAACCGCCTGCACGCCGTCGACGCTCCCGCCACCGAGGAGCACACCGGGCAGCCGAGGCCCGCCCGGCACCCGATCGCCCGCACGCACCGGCGCATCCCGGTACCCCGCACCCGGGCCCTGCTCGGTGCCCCGCCGGGGCCCGCCGAGGACGCCACCCCGGCCGCCGAAGCCGGCCCGCGCACCGGCCCGCCGGTGCGCTACCTGGTCCGCCGACAGCCGCCCGCCGCGCCCGAACGGGACGGGCCGCCGCCCGGCGACGGAGCCGCCGAACTCGTCGACGCCGTCCGGCTCCGGCTCGCCGAGGCAGGAGCGGCGCCCACCGCCGGCTCGGTCGCCGCCGCACTGCGCGCCGCCCGGCCGCCGCTCGGCGGGGCCGACGTGCTCAACACCGTCCGCAGCCTGCGGGCCGAGATCGTCGGCGCCGGGCCGCTCGACCCGCTGCTGGCCGAGCCCGGTGTCACCGACGTCCTGGTCAACGGGCCCGACCAGATCTGGATCGACCGCGGCAAGGGCCTGGAACGCGCGACCCAGGTGCGCTTCCCGAACACCGACGCCGTCCGCCGACTCGCCCACCGGCTGGCCACCGCCGCCGGACGCCGTCTGGACGACGCCCGGCCCTGGGTGGACGCCCGGCTGTCCGACGGCACCCGGCTGCACGCCGTCCTGCCGCCGATCGCCGCCGACTGCACCCACATCTCGCTGCGCACCTGCCGCACCACACCGTTCACCCTCGCCGAGTTGGTGGCCGTCGGGGCGCTTCCCCCGTCCGGCGCCGACCTGCTGGGCGCGGTGCTCCGGGCCCGGCTGTCGCTGCTGATCTCCGGCGGCACCGGCAGCGGCAAGACCACCCTGCTGGCCGCGCTGCTCGGGCTCGTCCCGGTCGACGAACGCATCGTGCTGGTCGAGGATTCGGCCGAACTCCGACCGGACCATCCGCACGTCGTCCGGCTCCAGTCCCGACCGCCCAACCAGGAGTCACTGGGCGAGCTGACCCTTCGCGACCTGGTCCGGCAGGCGCTGCGGATGCGGCCCGACCGGCTGGTGGTCGGCGAGGTCCGCGGCGCGGAGGTGGTCGACCTGCTGGCCGCCCTCAACACCGGCCACGAAGGCGGCTGCGGCACCGTCCACGCCAACACCGCGGCCGACGTGCCCGCCCGGCTGGAGGCCCTCGGCTCGCTCGCCGGGCTCGACCGGCAGTCGCTGCACAGCCAACTGCGGGCCGGGCTCGACGCCGTCGTCCACCTCGGCCGCGACCGGGCCGACGGCCGCCGCCGGGTCACCGGCCTGCACCTGCTGGCCGCCGAGCCGGACGGACTGACCGGCACCACCGCCGCCGTCCACTTCGACCGCGACGGCCGCAGCCGGCCCGGTCCCGGCTGGGCCAGGCTGCGGGAGCTCTGTGCCGAACGCGGCGTCGAACTGCCGCCGCACCCGGAGGCGCTCTCCGGGCCGGCACCGGTTGCCTCCGCGGAGCCGGACGCAGCCCCGGACGCGGGTCCGGCCCTGGACGCTCCTCCCTGCGAGGCCTCGGCGGAGGCGTCATGACGCTCGGCCAGATCGAGGCGATGTGGGTGAGCGCGCTCTGCGTGATCGGGGTGCTGGCGTGGCGGCTGCTGCGCTCAGAGGTCAGGAGGTCGTGATGGCAGGGGAGTTCGGTGCCGTACTGGCGTCGGCGTCGGCGTCGGCGGCAGCGTCGGTGTCGGTGTCGGTCGGCGGCGCGGTGGCCCTGGTCGGTGCGCCGGCGTTGCTCGGGGCGAACTGGCTGACGGCGGCCCGGCGCCGCCGGATCGGGGACGGGCGGCTGCGGCGCATGCTGAACGGGCACCGGGCGCCCCACGGCCCGCTCGCCCGGCTCCGGGCCGGGTGGCGGCGACGGCGGCCACCCTGGCTGGTGCCCGAGCTGCTGCTGCTCCCGGTCGGAGCGGCGGTCGGGCAGGGCACCGCCTCGGCGCTCCCGCTGATCGGTGCGGCCTGTGCGGTGGTACCGCTCCGCCGCTGGCGGGCCCGGTACCTCGCGGGCCGGGCGGCGCGGCAGCGGAGCGCGGCGGTGATCGACCTGTGCGCCGCCCTCGCGGCCGAACTGCGCAGCGGGGCCACACCCGAGCAGGCCATGCACGCGGTGATCTCCCGGTCCACCTCCGACTGGGCCCGTCGGCTCGGCCCCGAGCCGACGGCCCGGCTGGCGGCTGGCCGCTACGGGGCGGATCTGCCCGCCGCCCTCCGGCAGGTGGCCGAACTGCCCGGCGGGGAGGGCGCGTCGGCGGTCGCGGCCTGCTGGCGGGTGAGCACCGAGAGCGGTACCGGGCTGGCGTTCGGCCTGGAGCAGGTCGCGGACGCGCTGCGTGCCGAGCGGGCCCTCGCCGAGGAGATCGCGGGCGAACTCGCCGGGCCGCGCACCACCGTGATCGTGCTGGCCGCGCTGCCCGCCGTGGGGCTCGGCCTGGGCAGCGCGCTCGGCGCCCACCCGGCGCGGATCCTGCTGCACACCCCGGTGGGCCTGCTCAGCCTGCTCGCCGGCGCCGCGCTGGAGGCCGCCGGCATCGTCTGGACCGCCCGGATCGTCCGGGCGGCCGAGGATGCCCCGGCCCGGCCCCGGCAGGTCCCGGCAGAGGCGCGGCGCGATGCCCGGCCAGGTCCGGCCCGGGCGACGCCCGCCGTTTGCGGGATCTCCCGCACCCGGCGGGACAGGTGGCTCGCCGCCGTGCCGGCCCTCTCGGAGGAACACCTGGTCCATCGGGCGGGCCGATGGGAGTGAACGGGTGCGTCGGCCGGGGCCGGGGCTGGGGCCGGGGCGATCCGGCAGGGGGCGCGGAAGGACGCGCCAACTGCTTGGCGAATCAATCGAGTTCGATCTGGGAGACGAGGTGGACGGCATGGTGATGCTGCTGCCGGTGGCCGCGGCAGGGCTGACCGGTCAGGCGCTGGCGGCGGCGCGAGCCCGGGCGGTGCGGCGGCGGGTCGGGCGCTGCGTCCCGGTGGTGGCGGCGGCCGACACCGCGCGGCGCGGCCGGGTCGGGGACGTCGGGCGGCGGGCGGTCCGTCGGCTGGCGGGCGACCGGCCGCTGGCGGTGCTGCTCGGGGCGGCCGTCGCCGTCCTGGTCGGCGGCTGGGCCGGCGCGGCGGTCGGAGCGGTGGCGGGTTGGGCGGGGTGGCGGCTGCTGCCCCGGGTGCGGGCTCCCGACGGGGGTCGGCCGGTCGTCGAACACGGCTGGCTGGTCCGCCAACTGCCGCTGACCGCCGACCTGCTGGCAGCCTGCCTCGGGTCGAGCGGCTCCCCGGCCGGGGCGGCCCGCGCGGTCGCGGACAGCGTGCCGTCCCCGATGCGGGAGCGCCTGTCCGGCGTCGCCGCGCAGCTCTCCCTCGGCGCCTCCCCGGAGCGCTGCTGGGAGGGGCTGGCCGTCGACTGCCCGCCGATGGCCCCGCTCGCCCGCTGCCTGGCCCGCACCACCCGCACCGGCGCGCCGCCGGCCACCGCGCTCGTCGGCCTCGCCCAGTCCCAGCGGGCCGCGGCCGCACGGGCGGCGCACGCGAGGGTCCGCCGAGCCGGTGTCCTGGCGACCGCGCCGCTCGGGCTCTGCTTCCTGCCCGCGTTCGTGCTGATCGGCGTGGTGCCGGTGGTGATGGGCCTGACCGGCGTCTTCTCCCAGCGGCTGTGAGCCGCACAAGCCGAATGTCCGTGCTGCGCATGTCCGTTGCTACGAAGGGATTTCACCGATGACCAAGCTCTTCCCGCCGGTCCTGCCGGCCTCCGCGATGCGTGTCACCCGCAGGCTCGGCGCCTGGCTGCGCCACCGGCTCCGGATGGTCGCGGAGGGGCCGCCGGACGCCGGAATGAGCACCCCCGGTATCGCTGCAAAGACCGTGTCCCCCGCGAGCGTGTCGCTTTACGCGGAGCCGGAGCTCCGAGCCGCCGACAGGCTGCGGTGAGTTATTGTGTCTCATTCCCCCCATCAGCCTGTGGCCGAGATCACACTAGCTGGCGACGGTGTCCGTGGCTTGGTAGCCACAGGCTGAAGTCGGCGCACCAGGCTGATGGAGCCGACTATACGGCGGCAAGCGGATGCCGTGGCTACCAGCTGTCCTCTACCGGCCTGCGAGGCCTCCCGAGATTCGGATCTTCAGTGAGGCTGCCGATGGGACCGTCGTTGATCACTTCCTTGAGGTCTTCGACCTTGCAGCTCATGGTTGTTGAGAGGCCGGCGATCTCGATTTCCTGTACGCCTGTGAGGTGGAGACCGCAGAGGCCGCAGTGCAGCTCTTCTGCGGTGAGCTCCATCTCGTACAGCAGGGCCGTGTTCGGTGCCTTCAGGAACAGCGTGGCCGCCTCGACGGCGCAGGCCGGGCAGCTGCTGAGCGTGCGGAAGAGCACGCCGGTCGGGTTTCGGTCGATGACCACGAGCCCCGTCTCGCCGATGGTGCGGGCGACGCTTTCGACCGTTCCTTCGGGCAGCTTCCCGAAGCGGGTCTCCATCCGGAACCGGGCCTGGTCCATGCGAAGATGGACAGCCTTCTGGACACGGTCGAACCGGTCGTCGAGGGTCACTTGTATGGCTTCGGACCATGATCCCCAGAACTCGGCGCGGTCCTGGCCGGTGTGGTCGAGGAGCTTGCAGATCGTCTCCACGAAAGGGGCGAGATAGTCGTCGGCGCTGCTCGCGCCGAGGTGCGCGACGCCGTTCCTCAGCTCGATCAGCCCGTCCAGCTCTCCCGACCTGGGCAGGATGCCGATCTTCCTCAGCCTGGCGATGGCTGCTGCGGCTCCGATGGTGTGGAACCTCTGCGGCGGGGTGATCAGGGCTCCGGCAAAGTGCAAGAGCATGTCGTCGTTGCCCTTGACCTCAGCGAGCAGTGTCGGGTGCACCCGCACCAGCGCGGCCTTGGCCAACCGCTCGACGCTGACTCCCGCGTCCAGGAGGAAGACCTCGGTCTGTCCCTCTGCGTGGGCGCCCATGGCCAGGTGGGCGAAGTCCCGGGCCCCAGACAGCAGACGCTCGAACGTGATCGGCGATCCCATGCCACGACGGTAGCGACCGGCGGAGCCCGTCCGCAGGTGGTTTCCATTGCGGACGCCACCGCGCTGGTCACGGTCGCAGCGGTACACGTTCGGGTTCGGCCCGGCCGGGTCCGGGGCGCCTGCGGTGCCGCTGGCCAGATGCCGGCCGACGCTGAGCGTCGAGTGCGGGGTTACTCCTCCTCGTCCTCGTCGATCGGCTCAGTGATCCACTCCGGGGGTACGAGGGCCTGGTTGTTGCTGTAGCGCCAGCGTTCGACGACGTGGTCACGGAAGAGCGGGTCGGCCAGGTCGGCGTGCTCGACGACGATGACCTGGAGTGCGCCGTCGAGTGCCTGGACGGTGTCGTTGATGGTCCGGTAGACGTTCAGCAGGTGGCTGAGGTCGGTCCCCTGGGGTGTGGGCTCGCCGGTGTAGTCGGGCGGGAAGTACACCTGGGACGGCTGGTCGAGGATCAGCGTCCGCGGGACGGGGCCGCGGTGCTCGCTGAACCACTCGTGCAGGCTCAGCAGCGTGGCGACGTGGTAGCCGAGGTGGTTCTCGGCGCTGCCCATGTCGGCGAGCCGGACGGGGCCGTCGGCCGTGTCGGCGACGACAGTCAGCCGGTTTACGTCAAGGCGGATGGGCGCGTCCGAGTGGTCGAGCTCCAGCGCGGCAGCCTTGGTGCGGATGTTCTGGCTGATCAGGGACAGGTAACTGGTGAGCCGGTCGCCCTGGGTGTCGTCGCTCAGGAGCTCTTCCAACTCAGCGATCTGTCGCTGGAGGTCGTCGCGGCGGTCTTCGACCTGCGGGGCACTCACATGCTGGGCGGTGGTGTCGAGGTAAAGGCTGATACGGCCTCGCACATGGGCGGCCCGCTGCGCCTGGTCCGGCTCCTGCTGCAGCGCGCGCAGCCCGGCGCTGATCTCGTTGATCTCGTCCTGGCTGCGGGAGAGCGCGGCGCGCAGCTGCTGCAGTTGCTCCTCCTCCAGGGCCATCTGGCGTTGCAGGGCGGGTGTGTCGCTGCCGATCACCTGCAAATCGCCGTCGAGGCGTTCGAGGTCGTGCATGATCGTCGCCACCGTGGTGTTGGCCGAGGCGATCGGGCTCTCACACACCGGGCATTGCGCGGCCTGGGAGGTGTCCGGGGACAGTCGCATCAAACCGAGAGACGCGAGACGTCGGCGCTGCTCCCTTGCCTCTCCCGCGAAGTCGTCGTTCTCCTCGACCGCGCGCTTGAGGTCGGCGATGCGGGCTCGGGACTGCCCGACGGCGCGGCGCAGTTGGGCACGCCGGCCGATAGCGGCGGCCAGCGGGTCGCCGTCGTTGTCCGGCCGGGGCTCCAGCTCCAGCCGGATGCTGCCCTCCATGGCGAACCGCAGAAGGCCAAGGACCTCCTCGGCCGTCGGCTCGCTGTCGCGGTGCGGTAGAAGCCCTGCCTCGACCGCCTCGGCGAGCAGCGCTCGGGCCTGGCCCGACGCCGGGCCGAGGTCGCGGGCCTGGGCGAGTTTGGCTTCAAGGTCGGAAAGGTCCCGGCGCAGGAGCCGCAGCCGGTTGCGCAGCGCCGCCTGCTCGGGGTCGACGGCGCCGAGGAAGTACGGGATCACACCGCGGATGGTGTTCGGCCGCCACTCCTCACCTTGGGAGTGGAACAGCAGGTCGGGGTTGGCGACCTCGTTCTGCGCCTGGAAGCAGAAGTACAGCGCGTGGCGGATCGACGGAGCGATGGTCTGAGCGCGGGCGACCGCGGGCACCTTGACGGTGCGGTCGATGCCGCAGAAGTCGCTGAGGATGTCCTTGGCGGTGTCCAGGGGCGTCGCGAAGGTCAGCTCCTCCAGCGGGGGAGGTGGGGTCTCCGGGGCCTGGGACAGGATGCACAGCACGGTGCTCACGGCGTTCCCCGGCTCCGGGGCGCGCCGGGCGACGAAGAGCTGCTGGCCGGGCTTCGCCAGGGTGACGGCGTAGGCGCCCACGTACTTGCGGACCTTGCCAGCCTTGACAGGGTAGTCGGAGCTGGCCAGGCAGTAGTCGATGATCGTCAGCAGTGCGCTCTTCCCGCGCCGGGAGTCGCCCGTGACGATGTTCAGGGTGCCGGTGCGGAACGGGACCGTACGGACCTGTCCGGGCTGCTTGCCGTAGACGGTGACCGCTTGGATCTGAAAGGTCACGCTTGGACTCCCAGGAGCGTCAGGACGGTGCTGATGCTGCCGGTGCTGGGCAGCCAGCGCCCGAGTTGGTGGGCGGCTTTCTGGATCGCGGTGTTCTGCTCGGGGCCGTCCTTGAGGGCCGTCACGGCCCGTGGCTTCACCGTCAGCCCAGATCCTTGAAGCCTGAGCACATCGCTCTGAAGGGCGAAGAGCAGGCCTGGTCGCACGACGGCGGCGAGGGCGGCGGCGTTGAGACCCATGGCCACGCGCACGGCCTCGTTCTCGTCGAGCCAGTTCATCAGCCCGGTGCGGAGGGTGGCGGGCAGCGCCGTCCGGATGGACGGCTGGAGGGCCATGACCGCGGCGGTCACTGCGACTGGAAGCGGGCAGGCGGAGCGGTACTGCTTCTCGTAGCCCTGCACAGCCCGGACGCACACGAGTGCGGTGAAGGCCGGGTTGAACAGGGCGCGCTCCTCGCGGCTGAGGTCACGCTCGGCCATCAGCGGCTCCCGCCGGCTCCAGCAGAGCCGCCAGCCGGGCGCTGAAGTCTGGATGCCACCCGACCCGCAGCTCGTCCGCGAGCATCTGGTACGACCCCTTGACGACGAACACCTCTTCACAGCCGGTGCGGATGCGAAGCCGGGCCTCCCGGTCGACCCACCTGTAGATCAGCTTGGCCTCACGCTTCATCTCTTCCTCGGTGGCTTCGTCGCCGAGGTCTTCACGCATCTCGGCGAAGCGCGACTGCCACTCCTCCACGAGCCTGCGCTCATACGCGCCGATCTCGCCGGCGCGCAGCAGGTTCTCGTTCGCCCAGCGGGAGCGCTGAGCGAAGGCCCTCACCCAGTCACGAACCGCGTAGCCGATCCGCTCCGCGCCCACGTCGATCAGCCGGAGCTGATGCACGAACACCTTGTCGGCGGCATCGGCAGCGGCCGGGGCCGTAGCCGTGAGCGCGGCGATATCAGGGTCGATCGGCAGGTTGTGCTCACCGATCTGATTGCGCAGGTCGTTGAACAGCTCGTCGAACTCGGCGCCGGTCACCGGGTCCGACCCCGGGAAGCTCATCTGGACGGACGCCCGCTCGAAGAACCAGCCCTCAAGACGCTGAAGAAAGGACTCCGCGAACCGGCGCTCGACGGCCAGGCTCGCGTAGCCGAGCAGGTTCTCCCTGATGGAGTCCATCCCCGGCGCGTCACCGATGACCTCGATCCGGCTGACCAGCTCGGCCCGGCGTTGCGTCCCGAGCGCGTCGAACGCCTCGAAGGCCTTGGCCAACGTCGTACTCTTCGAGGACTGCCGCGCCTGGACGAGGAGGGCCTCGGCAGCCTGCTCGTCACGGTGCCCGCTGGCCTTGGGCTGCAGGAGGAACCCCGCGCTGTCGTCCGGCAGCTCTGCGGTGGTAATCAGGTAGAGGCTTGTCTCGGCAAGGTCGATGTGCCCCTCGGTGACGGCGTGTGACCAGACCCTGATCGTCTTCCACAGGTCCGACGACAGGTCCGTCAGTCTCACGTTGTCTGCCCGCTTCTTCAGCTGGGTCAGCTCGGTGTGCGACCCGATGAGGGCCTGGACGTCGTCCGTTGCCTCAATCGCCACACTCCACTCGATCCCGCCCCTGGAGAGCTCCACGCACCGCTGGAGGGCCACGCGGAGCTGGTAGAGGTAGCCGAGCGCTGACGCCGATGCCTCGAAGGGATTCTCCGGGCTGGTCATGCACCCACCGCCTCCCTCTGGTTACCGAGTGCAGCGATCATTCCATGGCCGCGCCGCAGGTAAAACTCGGATTGCCGAACTTCCCGAACCGTTACGAGTGCTGGCCAGCAAACCCGGGGTAGCCGCGCTGACCGTGACGGCAGCCCGCGAATCAGCGTGAGGCGGGCGGCTTGGTCATGTACATCTTGATGATGCTGGCGGGGATGGAGATCGGCTCGTACGGAGCGAGGGCGTCGGAGATGGCCTGGGCGAGCTCGTCGATCGTCCGCACCACGTACCTGGGCGGGGTGATCCAGATCCGCGGCTCGGCGTCGCGGTCGTCGCTGTTGTGGATGATCTGGGCGTAGTAGTGGCCGAGACCTACCTCGTAGCCCCAGGTGCTGTACCGCTCCCAGCCCGGCATCGCGAAGTCGTGCAGCTGGCCCACGTTCGCCTCAGTGACGGGCTGAGGCCGCGGCTTGGTGTACGACGGGCCGTAGACGATCTCCCACACGCCGTCGCTGTGCTCCAGGACGTCCATCCGTACGTGCTGCTTCAGCTGCCGAAGCTGTGCGCGGAACCCTTCCGGGTCGAGGCCGGCCTGGGCCGCGAGGGCGGGGATGTCGGCAGGGGTGAGCTCGATGCCCATGATCTCGGGAGCCTCGCCGTCCCACGCGAGGCGCGAGGTGCTGGTCCGCTCGGCGAGTAGCAGGAAGACCCGACGGGCGGTCTCGTCCGTCATGCCCAGCTGGTTCACGTACGCGACGGCTTCCTTGCTCACGTCGGACTTCCTTCCCAGGTGACGGCGGGGGGTGCCGGGTGATCACGCTACCGGGCCGGGGCCGCCGCCGGTCGGCGATCGCCCGGAGGCTGCTGGGCGACGATCGGGCGTCGGGCACCGGATACCGTGCGGGAGCGAGGGCCGTAGCTGAAGGAGGAAGCGCGTGGAGAACCGGTTCGCCGGCGGGTGCGTGAGGTGTTCGGTGTTGGTGCTACCCGGCGGCGGGTTCCTTCGCAAGGGTGACGGCGGCTGGGAGGTGTGGTGTGCCATCTGCCAGCGGTTGGACGAGCTCGCCGAGACGGACGACTTCGACCCGGACAACCTGCAGCTGCCCGCGACGGTGCCGCCGGGGTCCGCAACCACCGTCGCGTTGCGCGTGCTGGGCATGACGCGGGAGTGCTGGAAGTGCGGCAAGGACACGCTGTGTCTGGTCGGCCTCTACCCCGAGCGGCCCGCCCGCGGGTACGGAGGGCTGCACACCACGGACGGCGAGGCGGCGATGAAGCTGGCCGTCCGGCTCGTGCAGAGCAAGGGGCGGCCTGACCTGGCAGCTCCGGTGGCGAGCCGGTACAGCCGGGTCATGCGGGAGCGGCAGTGGGCCAACGGCTGCCAGCACTGCGACGCGCTCCAGGGCAACCACCCTGTCCATGAGGAGGCGTTCGCGCGGGTCGTCGCGGCTGGGGGAGCGGACGGGCTGGACACGCTGCTGGTCGCGGACTGCCCGCTGCTGGAGTGGCAGGCGGTCGTCTACGGCCAGGGCGGTGGCGTGATCGGGGTCTGAGACGTGCTGGCCGTCGGGCGGATAGCATCGGACGGAAAGCCCCGGTGGACCGCTGGCCCTGATGGCCATGTCGCCGGGGCTAAGACATGCCCGGCCCGGCCGGGGGGCTGCTCGGCGGCGGCCTCGAGCTCCCCCGGACCCGCCGTAGGCGGTCCGGGGGAGGAAGAAGGTGAGCTTCAACCAGTTGCCAGCCTGCACGCTCTCGCCGGGGCTGAGTCACATGGGGAGCCGCCCCGCTTCATGCGCGTCACCCTGATGGCGTGGCGTCGTCAGCGGATTACAACGTCGTGGTGATCGCTCGCGACGACCTTGCCGTCCTTGACGATCCACACCTCCACGTAATGCCGACCCCGATACTTGGTCCGCTCATGGATCCGTGGTCCGCGCCCGGGCGTGATCTGACCACGCAGGCCGTGGGCGTTCTCGGCGTCCGGCCCGTGGTTGCGGACCTTCCACCAGATCTCGTACGGCTGCGGGGCGTCGGTGGTCACCGTGAAGTAGAGGTCCCGGCCGACGGGGGCGAACCCCGTCCGGCGCAGGTCCACCGACCCGGTGCCGATGGGGTTCGCGACACGGGCTTCGATTCGGGCCCGGCGCCCACCCGCCAGCTGCACGCCCATCTCCTCGATGAACCTCTCCAACGGCGCCCGGGTGACCACCTCCGTCGAGGCCGCCTGCTCGGCCTTGGTGAGGGGGGCCGCCGCCGCCGTGGTGGCGGGCGCCCTGAACCCGTCGCCGAAGAGGTCCTGCCAGAGCTTGACGCTCTTGTCCTTGTCCTGCTCCTCCAGGGCGGCGCGCATCCGGGTCGCGTACGACTGGATGTGCTTGGCGAAGTTGTCGTACCGGTCCTGGTCCCAGCGGTGGTTGAAGCTGGTCTGCGGGCAGCTCGGGTCGGTGATGACGGGCATCACGGGGTTGAGGGCCAGCCAGGCGGCGAGGTCCTCGATGAGGTGGACGAGGGTGGTGGGCACCCCGCTGTAGCGGTTGCCCGTGTCGTAGACCTGGACCCGCTCACCGAGCAGCGCGGTCAAGATCACCGAGGGGATGCTGAACGTGTCCTTGGAGTCCCGCAGGTACTTCACCAGGCGGATCACCTTGCGCAGGTTGCCGCCGGTCAGCGAGTCCTTCTCCTTCATCCACGCGGTGTAGCCCTCGGGGTTGGTCTCCTCGAACTCCTCTGCCTCCGAGTTGACGATCACCTGTCGGCCATTGGACAGGACGAGGTGGGGGACGATGTCGACGTGGCAGTCGCCCGCGTAGTTGATCCGCACGCAGCGGTTCTTCTTCACCACCATCGACTTGTAGGTGCTGCTGCGCTTGAGCGCTGCGAACAGGGTGTTCAGGTACTCCGACGGCGTCGTTGCCCATGCCTCGACGACGGTCAGGTTGAGCAGGAAGTCGGCGTCGAACTCGTCGTTCTTGCCGGCCACTGGCTTGATGATGGTGCGATGAGCCCAGGAGCCCTGCCGGGTGGTGCCGAGGATCAGCGGGCCGAGGACCGAGTCGCTGGTCAGGAAGTTCAAGATGGCCGTCACCCGGGTGTCCAGGTGGTCCAGCCTGGTCTGGTTGAGGTTGACCGTCCCCTTGAGCAGGGTGTTGAAGTGCCCGTTGAGTTTCACTTGATCTCCAGCGCGGGGCGGTAGCCGCCGTCGGTGCGGTCGTAGATCGTCAGACTGGGGTGGACCTGGCGGTCGTGGACACGGCCCAGGCTCACTGCGGCGGACAGCGGTACAGCGGGCAGGATGTGCAGGCGGCGGATGTCCTTCGCGTTCGCCTCGATGTCGGCGAACAGGGCGCGAAGGTTCCCTTGGAAATGGGCGAGGCTGTCGCGGTGGCGCATGATGTCTGGGGCAGCCGCCGCGTCCGCCGGGCTGATCCGGTAGCGCCGCAGCCCGGCCAGTTGAGGGGGCAGTTCCCCGGGCTGGATGGTGCCGGAGATGTTGAGCACCAGGACGGCTTCGCCGGCGGGCGGCACGTCCAGGTCGAGGTGTGTCGCGAAGGTGGCGGCCGGTCCGTCCTCGCTCCATGTCCAGGCCTCGTCGTGGCGGTGGCGCTGGTAGATATCGGTGGGCACGGTGTCGTCCAGACGCGATCCCAGGTAGACGAGGAGTGGGATGCGGGCGAATCCGAAGACGCTGAGATGGGCCACTTGGTCGCGGGAGATGCCCTCGTTGAGCTTGTTGTCGACGACGTTGTCGATCACGGCCTTGGCCTGGCTGTAGTACTCGCCGTTGGTCCCGTCCTCCCCGGGGACGTCGCGGAGGTCGATCGTGGCTTCGCCGAGTACGTGGCGGAGCTCGATCTCGATCCCGTGGCGGGAGTAGGACTCCAGGAAGAGGGGGACGCGATCGCCCGAGATGAGCACGGCGGATGAGGCCGTCTGGCGGGTCAGTTCGACTTCCTGCCCCCGGACCTGACCGATCATCCGCAGCACGGTGGTCGTACGGTCGGGTGCGATGCCGGTGACATGCTTGATCCGGTCTTCGTGAGCGCGCTTGAGCGCGAGCAGTTTCTCGACGGTGAAGACGTCGAGGTTCTCCCGCGCGTCGATCTCGTCGTGCTCGTCGGCACAGACCAGCATCACGTTGTCCGCGGTGTCGCGCTCGACGAGATCGTTCTGCCCCCGGGGAGAGCCCGCGGTGTTCTGCTGGCCGACGATGTGGGCGAGCTCGCCGAGGCGGATGGTCTTGTTGGCCAAGGCCCCATCGAGAAGGTAGCGGTTGCAGATCGCGCACCGGCCCCCGCTGCGGACCCAGACCTCGAACCTAACCTTCTCGGGCAGGGCCTTCCGCTTGTAGCCGCTCTTCTTCGTCGCCAACTGAACCTCGCAGGCCGCCAAGTCGCTTGCAGGGGCAGGGAATCCTGCGCCGTGAGAGAACGGTACGCCCCTGGTCTGACACTTCGCGCGACCTCGCGTGCCGCAACTCCAGGCACGCCCACCTCGTGCCGCTGGATGGGAGCTCATGTTGCGGCGGCCGGACCAGTAGCGGGTCAGCCGGATGAGACCGCTGAGACGCCGCCGGTGTCACCAGACGGTCGGGACTGCCTCTACGGCCACCTGCGGCTTCCGAGGATCAGCACGCGCGGCTCGTCCAGGTCCGTGCCCATCTCCTCTGTGGGCGCGGTCAGTTGAAGACGAGTTCGCGGAAGCCGTTGCGAATGCTGGTCAGCGGCTCGCGGTCGCGGGTGTAGTAGAGCTTGTTGGTCAGCAGCACGGCCCAGGTCCCCAGCTTGGGGGAGATCCACATGCCGGTGCCGGTGAAGCCGTAGTGCACCCAGGTCTGTTCGGCGGGGTCGGTGCCGGGGGCCGGGTGCCAGAACAGTCCGCGGACGGGTTCCAGGGAGCCGGTCTGCACGGTCAGGGACTCCTCGGTCCACTCGGGGCCGAAGCCGGGGCGGTGGGCGGCCGTGGCCGGGTCGAGCAGGTAGCGCAGGAAGACGGCGAGGTCGTCCAGGACGGAGAAGACGCCGGCGATGCCGCACACCCCGTCCAAGAGGCGGGCGGAGAAGTCGTGGGCGGTGCCCTTCAGGTGGGCGCCGGTGTCCTGGTCGAGCTCGGTGGGCGCGCATCGGTCGGCGGGGCCGGCGGGCAGCGGCCCGAAGCGGGTGCCGGTCATGCCCAGCGGTTCCCAGGTCCGGGCCTGGGCGAGCTGGTCCAGGGGTTGGCCGGAGAGGTGTTCGGCGAGGTAGCCGAGGATGAGGGCGGCGCGGTCGGTGTACTCGACGGCCTCGCCGGGCGGCCGGTGCAGGGCTTCGTGGAGCACGCCGGCGCGGATGGCGGCCGGGTCTGTGCCGTAGAGGTTCTTCAGCTGGGCCCGCAGGGGGACGCCCGCGGTGTGGGTGAGCAGGTTGCGGGCGGTGACCCGGCCCAGGGGGTGACCGTCGACCTCTGGCCAGATGCTGGCGAGGGGTTCGTCCAGGGGCAGGGCACCGTCGGTCCACAGGGCGCCGATGGACGACCACACGGCGAGGATCTTGGTGAGAGAGGCGACGTCGAAGACGGTGTCCGGCCGCATCGTCTGCTCGGGCCGGTCGGGGTCCGGGGAGCCGACGGTTCCGCTGGCCAGGGTGCCGGAGGTGTCGCCGAAGGCCCAGACGGCACCGGGGTATGCCTTGTCGCGGACACCGCCTTCCAGCAGCTGGTGGATGCGGTCGGTGCTGGGTGTCATCGTCTCCCCGAATCTTCGTGGATGGTCCGCCCCGCCAGCGTAGTGAAGCGACGGGGGCGGGGCGGGTTGCGGCGCGGGACCGGCCCGGATGTCAGGCGAGCTGCCTGCCCAGGTCTGCCAGCGCGGCCGCGGTGGCGCTGAGCGGGTAGCGGGCCGCGTTGTCGCGGCCGGCTTTGCGCAGGGCGGGCAGCAGGCTGGGCGAGGACTTCAGCCGGGCCAGATCGCGGGCCACGGCCTGGGGGTTGGTGAAGTCGGTGGCCAGGGCGGAGGCGCCGAGCGCGTCGCGCAGGCCGGGGACGGGTTGGTAGAGCACCGCCAGGTCGCGGGCCTGGGCTTCGAGGGCGACCAGGCCCATGGCCTCCAGCGTGGTGGACGGCATGACCAGCGCGTCGTGGTCGGCGAACGCCTTCCACAACTGAGGCCGGTGCAGCCAGCCGAGGTAGCGGGCGTGGAGGCCCGTGCGCTTGAGCAGCGGGGCCAGGGCGTGGAACTCGTGGCGCGGGGCGGCGATGCTCAGCTCGATCCCCGGCACGCCGGCCAGGGCCTTGGCGAGGAGTTCGCCGCCCTTCTCAGCGGTCAGCCGCCCGGCGTACAGCAGCCGCAGGGTCTGGCCGGGGCGGTGCGGGGGCCGGGCGGGCGGCTCGGTCAGGAGGTGGTCGGGGATGCCCCAGGGGATGTGGGTGATCTTGCGGCGGTCGGTCTGCGGGGCGAGCCGCAGCAGCCGGTCGGCCATCGCGCCGGTGGGGACCACGATGGCGTCGGCGAAGCGGGCGGTCTCGCGCAGGATCTGCAGCTGGTCGCGGTGCAGTTCGGCGAAGAGCAGGTCGGTGCCGTGCACCAGGGCGATCCGCGGGTGCTGGGGCAGGGCCCGAAGCAGGGCTGGGGTGGCGCCGAAGGCGAGGTGCTGGAGGTGGAGGACGCCGATGGAGGCCGGGTCCAGGGCGGCGGCCAGGGCCTGGCGCAGGGCGGTGACGTAGCGGCGGAACGCGGGCCCCTCCAGGCACTTGCCGCCGACCGACAGCAGGTCCAGCCCGGCCGTGGGCGCGGGCCGGTGCCGGGTGGGCTGGAGCATGAAGGCGCGGGCGGGGATGAGCGGGTCGGGGCCGGTGTACAGGTCGAGGAAGAGTTCGACGCTGCCGCCGGGGCTGCCGGCGGGCAGGTCGAGGAAGGTCGCCACCAGGGGTGCGTTCACGCTGCACCGCCGGGGATCTCCTCGTACAGGCGGGAGATGTCGATGCCGTCGGTAGCGGTGTACTTGGTGCCGAGCTGCTGGTAGCTGGCGGGGGCGCCGAAGGTCTGCAGGAAGACCAGCTTGCCGAAGGTCATGCCCGGGTAGACCCGCACGGGCCGGGCGGCGCGGATCTCCAGTGTCCAGCGGATCGCGTGGCCGGCGTGGCCCAGCGGGGCCGAGACGTGGACCCAGATGCCGAGTGCTCCGGTGGTGCGGTCGCCGTTGAGCATCTGCGCGTACCGCTCGGAGCCGGTCCGCTCCAGGGTCACCCCCAGGTAGAGCACCCCGGGCTCGAGGACCAGGCCGCCGGTGGGGATGACGGTTTCGGCGAAGGGGGTGGGGGCGGCGGCGTCCAGGTCGCCGTCGCAGATGCGTAACGTCTCGCCCAGGCGCCAGTCGTAGGCGTTCGGTGACAGCCGGGCGGGGTCGAAGGGGTCGATGGCGATCTCGCCCGTGGCGACGGCGGCGGCGATCGCGGGGCCGGTGAGGATCATCAGGCCACCGCCCCGGCCGCGGCGTCGCGCCAGTACCCGGAGGGCTGCGGGCCCAGCGCGGCCTGGTACTTGCCCGCGTAGAGGTCGACCGGGCCGACGGCGACGAAGAACATGATCTGCCCGATCTTCATCCCCGGGTAGACCCGCAGCGGGCGGACGGGGTTGAGCATCAGGGTCCACTGGCCGTGGAAGCCGATGTCGCCGATCGGGGCGGTGATCTCGACGAATAGGCCCAGGCGGCCGACCGAGGAGCGGCCGAACAGCAGCGGCACGAAGGTGTCGGAGCCGACCTCCTCCAGAGTGTGGCCCAGGTAGAGCTCGCCGGGCTGCAGGACGTAGCCCTCGGGGCCGATCTGGACGACGGTGGTGGGGTTGGGACGGTGGGCGTCGATGACCGGTTCGGTGTAGGTCAGCAGCGTGGGGCCCAGGCGGACGTTGTAGCTGTTGGGGTTGACCTGGCCGGACTCGAACGGGGTGATCCGCAGGCGGCCGTCGCGGACGGCGGCGGTGATCTCGGGGCCGGTGAGGATCACTTCGGCTCTCCTTCCTCGGTGCTGGACAGGGGGTCGGCCAGAACGTGCCGCACGGCCTGGCCGAGCGGCAGCCCGGCCGTGGGCGCGCGGCCGGCCATGACGGTCTCGGCCAGGTAGTCGGTGGTCAGGACGGTGCGAAGGCCGGCCGGAAGCGGGTCGGGTGCCACGACCAGGGGCCCGGCCCGCTCGGTGAAGTGGGCCAGCAGGCCCGCCACGTCGGCGGCCACGGCGCCTGGGACGGGCGCGTGGACCAGCTGGTTGCCGAACGGCTCGACGGCCAGCAGGTCCTCCAGGGTCAGGACCTCGCCCAGCAGCACCGGCCGTAGCGCGGTCTCGTTGAGGATCACGGCGTCGGCGCCGAGCCCGGTGTGCAGCCGGGCGGCGACCTCGGTCAGCAACTCGCGCCGGTCGGGCACCTGGTGCCGCCACCGGGGGTCGATGCGGCCCAGCGGCGCGGTCAGCTGCCCGCGCAGGGCCTCGATCCGGGTGCCGAGCGGCTCCAGGGCGGCGGGCAGGGCAGCGGCGTCGGGGAAGCGGCAGGTGTGGGCGGCCCAGCCGTGGCCGGCCGGCTCGGCGATCGCGTACCCGGCGGCGAGTTCGGCGCCCTTGACGACCAGGGTGTTGCCGACCGGCTCGGGCGCGTAGCGGTCGCTGTGGCAGTGTCCGGCGAAGACGACGTCCAGGAACGGACAGGCGTCCGCCAGCTTCAGGTCCTCCTCGAAGCCGGAGTGCGACAGCACCACCCAGGCGTCGACCTCGTGGTGGTGTTCGAGCAGCAGCTGCCTCAGCGCGCTGGCCGGGTCGGTGACGCGGTGTCCTGAGCGGTCGGCGGCGGGGACGGCGTTGAACGCCTGCGGGCCGATCACGGCGGTGACCGCGACGCTCCGGCCACCTACCTGGGCTAGGTGCAGGCGGCGGAACAACGGCTTGCCGCTGTTCGCGTCGACGGCGTTGGCGCACACGGTCAGCTCGTGCAGTCCCGGGGCGAAGTGGTGCTTCCAGCCGTGGTTGCCGGGGGCCAGGACGTCGTAGAGCGAGGTCAGGATGGCACGCTCGATGTCGCCGCCGCCGAGCCGGTAGTAGCCGGTGCCCTCGAAGAAGTCCCCGCAGTCCACCACCAGTGAGGTGTCCCGCTCGCGGTGGAGGTGGGCGAGCAGGCCGGCCGCGTCGCCGAGCTGGGAGTGCACGTCGGTGGTGGCGGTGATCCGCTCCAGCACGCGCGTCACGGCGCAACCTCGCTGATCTCGGCGCCCAGCGCGCGGAGCTTGCCCGGCAGATCGGCGTGACCGCGCATCAGCTGGCCAAGGCCGGTGACGGTGGTGGTGCCGCGCGCGGTGAGCGCGGCGATCAGCAGCGCGGAGCCGGTGCGGATGTCGGTGGCCTCGACCACGGCGCCGGTCAGCCGCTGCGGGCCGGTCAGGCGGCACTGCGTGGGCGAGAGCTCCTCGATCTCGGCGCCCAGGCGGGCGAGCTGGGGCAGCAGGTTGCCGTGCCGGCCGGGGTTGATGGAGTCGGCGAACAGGTGGGTGCCGGGCAGGCCGAGCGCGAGCGCCAGCAGCGGCGGCTCGAAGTCGGCGTCCAGGCCGCCTGGGGTCAGTGAGGCGACCGCCTGCAGAGGCCGGCCGCTGGGGTGGGAGGAGTCGTGCACTTCCAGGGCGCCGGGCTCGAACGTCGCCGAGATGCCCAGCCAGTTCAGGGTCTCGACCACCACCGCGACGTCCTCGCCGCAGACTCCCTCGATCCTGCCGGTCCCGCCGGTGGCGGCGATCGCGCAGGCGAGCGTGCCAGCTTCGATCTTGTCGCCGGGCACCGCCCAGTGCAGCGAGGTGTCCTCGGCCCGGCTCAGCGGCTGGGCGGTGAGCGTGTCGGCGCCCAGCTCGATCCGGTACCCGGCCTGCCGCAGCGCGGCCAGCATGCCGGTGAACTCCGGGGAGTGGTTGGGGTTGCCCAGCAGCAGGCGGTGGCCGCCGACCACCGCGCGGAGCACGGCCGCCACGCTCGCGCCGCGCGAGCGGAAGGGCAGGTCGATCATCACTTCGCGCGGTCCGTGCTCGGCGGCGGTGATCCGGTAGCCGCCGTCGTCGACCTCGACCTTGTCGCCGAACGCCGCGTACACCTTGAAGTGCTGGTCCATGCCCCGCTCACCGATCTGGCAGCCCCCGGGCCACGGCAGGACGGCCTGCCCGCACGAGGCCAGCAGGGCGGGCACCAGGTAGTAGGACGCGCGGATGGCGGCGGCCTCGGGCAGGTCGGGCACGGGAAGGCGGTCGGAGGCGGGCATCAGCGCCAGGCCGGACGGGTCGCTGACCGGGCGGGCCAGGTGGTAGCCGGAGCGCTGGATCAGCGTCAGCATCGCCTCCACGTCCCGGATCGCGGGCAGGTTGTCCAGGTGGACCGTGCGGCGGGTGGCCGCGGCGGCGGCCAGCAGCGGCAGGGCGGCATTCTTCGAGCCGTCCACCCGCACCAGGCCGACCAGCGGCGGACCGGGGCGGACGGTGACGGAGGGGCTGGTCGGCAGGGTCAGGGCTGGAGTCATGTCGGGCCTTCCAGGGCAGGCGTCGTTGCGGGCGGGAGGTGCGGTGTCGCTCGAGGGAGGCCCGGCCGCCGCAGACGGCGGCCGGGCCGCGCGGGGCGCCGCCGGAAGGGGAGGCGGCGGCGCCCGCCGCGCGAGGACACCCGGGCCCGGGGGCCTGGGGTGCGTCGCGCGGCCCGGCCCGGGGTGCGCCCGCAGGGGCGGCGGCATCCCGTGCCGGAAGATCCAGAAGTCAGGCGGCCGCGAACTCCCCGCACGGCAGCGTCGCGGTGATCTGCTTGCCGACCGCGGTGGGCTCCACCGTCCAGCCGGGCGCGAGGGCGTCCAGAATCCACAGGCCCCGCCCGGACTCCAGGTCCTCGTTGTCCGGCGGATCGGCCCTGCGGCCGGGCAGCGCGGCGGGCTCCGGATCGTGGACCTGGACCTGGACGTGGTCGGGCTTGCTGACGATCTGCACGACCACCGGCGTCCACGGCCCGCACAGCCGCACCGCGTTGCCCACCAGCTCGCTGGCCAGCAGCCGGGCCGCCTCGGCGACCGGTTCGCCGACCCCGAAGCCGGCGACTGCCTCGAACACCCGATCCCGCATCCGCCGTATGTGCTCGGGGCTTGCGCTCATGTGCAGGACGAACCCGCCCGGCCGTATGGCCAGGTAGAACCCGCACTCGGCCACCTTCGGCGGGTGCGGAGGGGCAGAGGCGGCGGGACCGGGATGTGCAGCGTGCATGGCGTGTGCTCCCCAGTGGCAAGAGCGGGCAACCGGTCCGGAGGAGATCCCCGGCCGGCCCGCGGATGGGTCGGCAGGCACGTCGGCCCTCCAGGGCTCAAGACCCCGGCAGTCGGCGCAAGGCAGCGGCATATGCCACGAAGTGCGATCAATCCGTCACACTTCGCTACCAAGAGACAGCATGCCCCTAGGCGTATGGGTTGGACAACATGTCCCGTCCAGATTCCTCAGATTGGTTGTCCTGGGGCGGCGGCGACGGACACACTGGGGGCATGGCGTCGAAGAGGAGTCCCGCGCTCAAGTCGGTGTACCGCCGTCAACTGTCGGCGAAGCTGAAAGAGTTGAGGGAGAGAGCAGATCTGACGATGGCTGAGGTCGCTGTCGCGATCGAGGTCAACCAGGGCTCGCTCAGCCGGATCGAGAGTGGTGACCGGGGGACCAGTCCGGTGCTGGTGAAGGCGATGCTGGACTGCTACGGGGTGAGCGATCCGGTGGTGCGCGAGGACATCCTCGACCTGGTCCGCGCGGACCAGGCCCAGCGCCAGCAGTGGTGGCGCAAGTACTCGGCGGTCATCAACACCACCCAGTACGGCGGCTACCTCGCGCTGGAGTCCAGCGCGACGAGCTTCCGCTCCTACGAGCCGCAGCTGCTGCCGGGGCTGCTGCAGACCGCGGACTACGCGCGGCAGGTCATCACCGAGATGCGGGTGGACCTGACGCCCAAGCAGGTGGATGCCCTGGTGACGGTGCGGATGGAGCGCCAGGAGAAGGTCCTCGGCCCCGAGGACGCGCCGAAGCTGTGGGCGGTGATCGACGAGGGCGCGATCCGCCGCGTGGAGGGCGCCCCGGCCGTGCTGAAGAGCCAGTTGGAGCACCTGCTGGAGGTCGAGCCCCGCACGAACATCACCGTCCAGCTGCTGCCGTTCGCCGCGGGGTTCCACCCCGGCCTGTACGGGTCGTTCATGCTCATGGGATTCCCCGAGCCGAACCCGGACGTGGTGTGGGTGGAGAATCTGACCAACTCGGTGTACTTCGAGGAATCCGAGGACGTGGCGCGTTACACCGAGGTCTTCGACCACCTGCGGGCCCGTGCTCTCGGACCACCCGAGACCCGCAGCCAGATCAACAAGATCCTCAAGGAGCTGTAAGAGTGAGCACCACCAAGCCCGACCCCGTTGAGCTGGACTTCTCCGGCGTCGTCTGGGAGAAGAGCCCGGACAGCGGGGGCAACGACAACTGCGTGGAGTTCGGCGTGATCGGCGAGTTCATCGCGATCCGCGACTCCAAGCGGCCCGAGCAGACCCCGCTGGTCTACACCCGTGGTGAGATCCGGGCCATGGTCTCGGGTGCGAAGGCCGGGGCCTTCGACCACCTGGTCTGACAGCACCACCGGCCGCCTCACCGGCCGAGCAGCGAAGCGGCGGCCGGCCCCAGCGTTAG